>JAFLTR010000001.1 GCA_022509205.1 Muribaculaceae bacterium
GTTGAAGATGTCAGACGTGTGGTGCCTAATTCTTCCAATATCCGGTTATTTTCATCATTTGCTTTTACAAGATAGTTTTCACACCAGTCTATCAAAGAATCTCTCTGTTGTTTTTTTGACAACATCGCATCATAACGTTCTTTTGATGCAAGTCCTATTCTGAAACCGATTTCTGAAAGCCGCATATCGGCATCATCCTGACGCAATAAAATACGATATTCAGCACGTGAGGTAAACATTCTATATGGCTCATCGACACCTTTCATCACAAGGTCGTCAATAAGGACGCCGATATAAGCCTGATCTCTGTGTAAAACAAGGGGATCTTCACCTTTAAATGACAAGGCAGCATTTATACCGGCCATCAGACCTTGCGCAGCGGCTTCCTCATAACCGGTTGTACCGTTTACTTGTCCTGCGAAATATAGTCCTTCCACTAATTTAGTCTGAAGATCGTGTGTCAACTGTGTAGGGTCAAAATAATCATATTCTATGGCATATCCGGGTCTATAAAACTGCACATTCCTTAATGCCGGCGTTTTACTCAATGATTCCAGTTGTATTTGCCATGGAAAGGAACTTGAAAACCCGTTGACATAATATTCATTTGTTTCCTCTCCTTCAGGTTCGAGGAAAAGTTGATGGGATTCTTTATCAGGAAAGGTAACTATTTTTGTTTCAATACTCGGACAATATCGAGGTCCGGTACTATTAATTTGTCCATTATAGAGTGGTGAACGCTCAAGATTTTGTCGCATTATCTCGTGTCCCTCAGAAGTCGTGTGAACTATAAAGCAACTACGGGGTTTAAGGATTCTATTTACATCAGGCAGGAAAGAAAATTTATGGAAGTCACGTTTTATAAGTTTCAGATGCGGACCCGCAACATTCCCAATATTATCACCAATAACCTCTACAATATCGTCGCCGTCCTGGCGCTGTGTCCGGGAGAAATCAATGGACCTTGCATCAATTCGGGCCGGAGTACCAGTTTTGAGTCTTAATACTTCAAAACCGATTTCCCTCAATTGATCTGATAGACCATGTGAATTAGATTCAGATATTCTGCCACCCGGGATTTTTACCTCTCCGAAATGCATTAATCCGTTTAGGAAAGTCCCTGCCGTCAGAATTATTTTTTTTGCATAAAAAGAAAATCCGAGGGCTGTTTTTACACCTTTAACCGTTAATTTTCCATTCTCATCATCAAAGATAAATGAAGTTACCAGGTCTTGAAAAAGTTCAAGATTTTCTGTAGTTTCCAGTATATTTCTCCATAGGTTACTGAACTTTTGCCTGTCAGACTGACATCGAGGAGACCAGACAGCAGGTCCTTTGGAGCGATTTAGCATTCTGAACTGAATTGCTGTAAGATCAGCAACAATACCCATTTTACCCCCAAGAGCGTCTATCTCACGTACAATCTGTCCTTTTGCAATTCCTCCAACTGCCGGATTGCAAGACATTTGAGCCACTCGATTAAGGTCTGAGGTTATAAGAAGTGTATTAGCACCCATAGTTGCCGCTGCAACTGCAGCCTCACATCCGGCATGTCCGCCCCCTATGACAATAATATCGAAATCAAATTTCATTCTTATTCGGATTAGTTACCGACTCATACAAAGCTAACGCTTCATTCTCATTATTTTCCATTATCTGACGTTCACCCGGAGACTTGTCGTTTATTCCACAAAGATGGAGCACCCCATGAGCTATTACGCGTAAAAGTTCAGATTCATAATCAACGTTAATTTCTGCAGCATTACTTCTAACCGTGTCGAGAGATATGAAGATATCGCCTCCTATTCTTTTCTTACCGGAATAATCGAATGTGATGATGTCGGTATAATAATCATGATTAAGAAATTCCCGATTTACCCGGAGAATTTCTTCATCGTCACAAAACAGGTAATTTAGGTTGCCGATAACTCTATCATGCGAAGCGGCTAATTCATTCAACCAGATAGAGATCTTTGAAAAATCAAGAAAAGGCATCCTGACATTCTTTACATCGAAACTTATCATCTTCTAAACAGTAAGCTGAATACAAATTTATATAAAAAGAGCGAAACTCTATTAGTGTGACTTAAAAAAGGAAAACTGCCAATAACTTCACTCGTAAAATCAATCAATGGTTAGATTAGGGGCAGAAAACAATAAAATCTGAATAATTTGAATTATTAGGTGTAAAATTTACAGAAATGTAATGTTGTTGTATTTAATTGATATTCAATATTTTAAACACAATAAAATCAAAATTAACGGCTTGAGATTAGGAAATTTTTAATAACTCCTACAACTAATCAAGAAATTTTGCATCCCAAAGGCCTTAGGGGTACATATTCCTGTAGCGAATATGTATATTCTCCCGAATCAGCCAATTCTCAAATTTATCAAGTAAAAACAATCACCACCATTTTGTGGTGATGTCATTACTCCGGAATGATATTAAACGGAATTAAAACATAATTGCTGCATTATAGGAAGGAGTTCGATATAATAACTCAATAACCATATAATGATAAGTCAGCCAGATTTTATTCATTTTAATCTTATATCCAACCCAAGTAAGAATTGAGAGAATTCAGACTACAAATTAATTTAAGGATATTATAAAATTCTTTATATCCTCTAATACCTGTGGTGAAATTGTCTCTTCTATTTCAGCGTATTCTTTTATTTTTCCTGTTTTAGAATGTTGCATGAGATGATTTAATTCAGGATAAACATTTACTTTTATATCCGGAGTTTTCTCAAGTAATACCGGAACATTTAAGGATGGAGGAACCTGAGTGTCGTTTTCTCCGTAAAGCATTAATATTGGAATTGAGATATTTCTTAAATCTATAATAGGATCATAATTGATAAAATATTTCAACCATGGAGCCAAAGTAGAAAAGTTCTCACGCAAGTTTCTTGCCAGGGGCTCCAATACCGGATTAGAAAGATTTTCCTGAGAAAAAATAGCATATTGATTTTCATCAAAAGCCACCGGATCAATATCCTTCTGACTTTCAAACATACCCTTCATAGCTTCAATATACATGGCTACATAGTTATCCGGCAAACCGCCATCCTTCAATAAAAATTCATTCTGAAATATCAAAATACTATCACCGGGCACAGCGGGTCCTCCTATTTCCACGATAAAATCAATAAGGTTGCCCATATTGGCAACCTTATCAGCAATGAGACCTCCTTCACTATGTCCTATTATACCTATTTTGTCAAACCCTTTTTCTTTTAAAAAATTCACTCCTCCGACAGCATCCATACTGTTTTCAAGAGTGGTGGGATTTGGAGACAGACCTGTTGATTTATCAAAACCTCTGTCGTCATATCTTAAAGAAGCGATACCATTTCGTGCAAGATAATCAGCAATTACAGCAAATGGTTTATGTTCAAAAATTTCTTCATCGCGGTTTTGTGTGCCACTTCCGCTCACTAATAAAACTACCGGAGTGTCTTTAATATCACTTTCAGGAAAGCATAGGGTTCCATAAAGAGAGGCATTATCTAACGATGAATAAAAGACTACGTCTTCAGTAAGATAAGGGAAAGGAGGGAGCGGAGTTTGTGGTCGATTTAATGTGGTTACTTTCGGTTTTAAAACTAAAGGAAGATTTAAGGGTCCCTGAGAAAAATCCCCGTTTATAGAGTCTCCCTCTAATTTCCCTTTATACCTGAGCATTAATTGGGGCACAGTTACATTTAAAGAATCTGACGAAACAAATTCAATTTGCATCGGAATCCCGTAAGCCCCCTGATCGGGAGAATCCATTGTAATAACGGCATCTTCGCCATCTGACCCGGATATATTAACCACTAATCTTAACCCCATTTCAGGATTAATCATTAGTTTTCCTTCCCAACTGCCGTTAAGATCAGATGGTTGGGCGTGTAATCCTAAGAAACTGAAAAGCACACAGGATAAAACCGAAGAGAATAATTTTTTATACATATTCAACGAATTTTATATTAGTCATTTTTACGTCCCTGAAGGTCGTCATTCGAAATTGATTTTTCTGTTTTCTTTACCTGAGCCCGGAGATTGCCGAAACGCCAGCTTATGCCCAACATAACCTGCTGGCGGTTATGTTGGATACTAAGCTGATGACCATCTCTACCATCATTCAGATAATACATTTTTTGTTTTCTGTCATTCAATCCTATATTATTAAATGAAAGGTTTACATCAAGTCTTTTGTCTTTAAGGAAAGACCTTCTTAAACCGACTGAATAGCCTATAGCAGAAAAAGGATTGGAGGAATAAAAGTACGGACTTCCAATCCATCCTGAAAAATAATTGACTCCAAGAGACAAGGTTAAGTCCCATGGAAGTTTTTGCTGCACCCGGGTGTAAAAGTAACCCGTTATTCTTGCAAGGCTTACATATTTAGAGCCATTGTCAAGTCCAAACTTACCCCATTCAAGGTTACCATTCAACATCCATGAGGTCTTTTCTCCAAGTTGCCATTGGTAAAATGCCGATAAAGTCAGATTCCTTTGATGCATTTTATTACCATAGGTTGAATAAGTGACATTATCACTGTCGGTCCACATTATGTTTCCCATCCCATTATTTGTCATGGAATAGGTAAGGGTAAGATCAAGATTGAATTTTAATTTTATAAGGCTGTAATTCACAAGGAGATTATCAAGGGTAGCGCTTTTCAAATCCGGATTTCCATAGCTTACATTATTGGGAGAGATACTGACTGCCGGATTCAGATACGAAATACCAGGTCGTTGTATGCGCCTGTTATATGTAAGTTTCCACGTTGAAGCATCATTTACATTCCATGCCACCGAGGCATTTGGCACCACATCATTCAAATTGGCATGGAAATCCTTTTGATTTCCTGTCAAGAAATCGGCCTGAAGTCTTGAATATTCATATCTCACCCCGGCCCTCGCAGTGAAACTTCCATAAGAAGCCCTTGCATCGGCATAAATTCCAAAAATATTGAAAGTATGCTTAAAATCATCATAAGTCTGACCTACATCCACCAAATTTTGATGATTGATGGAATGGGAAGACCTCAGGATATATTTTGCGCCTGTATCAAGCTTATAATGTTTTCCAAAAGGTCGACTCCAATCCACCTGGAACGTGTGTTCAAAGAATTTAAGATCAAAATCTGAAAGAATTGAGGAATAATTGAAAGGATCTCCTTCAATGACGGTGAAGTCTGTGGTTTGATCCTGATTCTGACGGGTATGGCTCAATCGGTAGCTTAAGGTTATGGTTTCTCCTTGCAACCGGGTCGATCTTTGATAATCAAGATTAAAATCAATGTCGGTGTAACCATTCTTTCTGTAATAGGAATTTTGATTGTAGACATTCAAAATTTCACCATTGGAATCAAACATACTTCTTTGAGAGAAGATATCGTAGGCATTTTTCCCAATATATCCGTTTACAGAACTTGTAATAAGGTTTAAAGAGTCCAACTCAAGTGATGCCTCGGCATTAAACCATCCTCCAAGACTACCTATATGGTATTCAGAATCGATGTCTTGTCGGTCACCGGTTTCTTCATACATGAAACGGGAATGCTGTTCCCCCCAGGAATTCTTTTTGAACATTTTGTAAAAGCCACCTGACCCCGATAACGTGAATTTCTTATATTGAGTCATAATGAAGGCATTTGCCTGAGGTCCGGTATTGGTTTGATAGGATAACCCGATATTTCCCGTTACTCCTGCCATCGAGACTGTAGAAGTGGTCACGATATTCAGAATAACTCCGGATGATTCAGCATCTTCCCTGGCTCCCGGATCGGTTATGACCTCTATTTTCTTGATTGTGGAGGCCGGGATAGCTGCGAAAATATCCTTTGCATTCTTTGTGTATGCATTATTCGGACGGCCGTTTCTATAAATTTTGAAATTATCGGAACCGTTAACTTTAATATTCCCTTCCTCATCCACAGATACAAGGGGCACTTTTTTCAATATCTCCCTAAGATTGGAAGTAGAAGCATCTCCGTCAGCCTGCACGTCATAACCAATCCTGTCAATTTCTTTAGTCACCAAAGGTCGTTGGGCAGTGACTGTCACTTCATTTAGGGTTTTTCCCGCCAATTCTGTATTAAGGATACCTAAGTCGGCGACAGGTTGATTACTGTCGACATTAAAATCAATCGTTATCGGCGATTTCATCATTGCAGAGATGACGATTCTATATTCTCCCGGTTTTGGCAATTGCGAATCGATAATACCATCTGATTTCGTGACATTACCTATTATCTGACGTGTCGTATCAGGTATCTCAAAAATCCTATAAGTTGCGTACTCTTCGGGCTGGCCTTCCTCATCAATCACAGTTGCCATAACCTGATATTGCCCATAAGAGATCAAGCTCCCTAAAAGAAACATAAGTAATGCAACATATTTTTGAAGACTATATTTAATATTAATCATGTCTGTGGAAATTTTGATGCAAAGTTGCTCACAATTCTTAATATAAGACTCAACAAATGTTAAGCAAATCAATTCTTAACATTTTTTAATCTACTTAAATATTGAGGGGTAATATTCAAGAAAGAAGCAATGTGAAATAACTCTATAACTTTGCTTCGATCTTAAGAATGAACCCAAACTACTTTATCGGAATTTTACAAAGCCATATTCCATCTGTTATGGCTCCAAAGCCATAGGGAGGGTTGACGGCGGATGGTCTCCTCCAAATTTTTAAAGAAGAGATTGGTGAATGGATAATTGTCGGGAGAATCCTGAGGACTATTTTCATTAATATTCATCTCTTTGAAAATGAGATTATAATATCCTCTTTTTTTCATTTCAACATCGAGATAAAGAAATTTGGCACCCACTTTTCTTCCTATGATCTCTCCACCTATGTGCACCGTGGTTGGTTGGTTTAGAAACTCTATGTGATGTTTTTGATTTGCAGAGAGGGGACGTTGATCACCAATAAACCCGACCATAAAAGGTATCTCCTGCCTTTTTTTCTCTAAAAGAAACCTATAGGCCGTTTTGCTCTCAATCAATTCCATATTAAAAGTGCCCCGTATGGCTTTCATCACTCTATCCATCACATGGGAATGCAGAGGCTTATAAAGAGTGCCCATAGACAGATCATTATTGTAATATTTAGTGATTACGGGCACCCACTCCCAGTTTCCATAATGGCCTAAAAACAGAATTATAGGTTTCTTCTCCGCCACTATCGAATCCACCAACTCAGTGTTTTGCAATTTAACCCGTCGCTTGAGTTCTTTGTCACTAATATTCAATAATTTGATAGTTTCAACTATCACATCGCCTAAATGATGATAAAACTGCTTCTCTATTTTCTTTAAATCCTTATCTGACTTTTCCGGAAAAGAATTTTTCAGATTGTTTCTAACCACCTTTACCCTATACTTCAAAACCCTATGGGTCAGAAAAGACAGGAAATCACTTATGCCATACAAAATGGAGAGATTGAGGGCGGCCACTCCTCTAAGAGAAGTCATGATTAATTTATATTTGAAATCATTTCCCGACATAATTTCTTACTTTTTAAGACCCTCGATTATTCTTTCACCTTCTCGGCTATCATTCCGATAATTTCGGAATCGACGTTTTCATCAAATTTTCTTGCCCATAAAAGGTCTGAATCCGTGAGGAATTTATAATCCCCTTTAGTGAAAACCCAGGGATGGCGGATGCTTTCTCCACGCGTCCAGTCGATCAATCTCATATCTGCCCGATTGACCTCTTTCTGACTTTTCACAGGTTCAGAAACGTAGAGATTATTTTTAAAATCGGAATCATAAACCAAAGTAGGAAGAAAAATTTCATCGCAGGTGCTGGTATGCTTAAAAACCTTTTCCAACCAATCGCGTCTGGCGACTACATATCTGGCCAATGAATCGGTGATACTAAACCATTGCGAAGCAAATTTAAAGTCTATTTTTCTGTTTATTCTAAACCCCACTGCCATCTGGAGCCCTTTGAAAATATGGTTGATTATCCTCGTTTTAAACTTTCCTTCACCCTCCGGAAAAATTGTGAAATATCTGAAACGCGAATAGGTAGACTTTTTAAATTCCCAGAATTTTATGAATTCCTTACCGGCATTCTCATCAAAGAAAGAATGAATTTCCGATTGCGATTTAATTGGAAGGTCCATTCCCGAAAGGAGATGATAATAATCATAACGGCCGGTTTGTGTAGCCTTTTTCAAAAGAGAAAGCTCGGCTCTCATGATGCTGACTCCACCCCAATTGACCTTATATCTCTCTTCTACAAAAATCAGGCGAGAATTTTTACAGAGGAATTTGAATTCCTCCTCCTTAAAATCCGACGCCTTAAGGTCGACATGCACAAAAATATCGTTGCGCGGGTCATCAAGAAGAGAGATCAACGTTTTTAGCTGATTGAAATTTTTATGTGCTAAGATAAGATAGGCGTGACGTCCCATTATTCTAAATTACCGTTGATCAAGAAGTCAGCCATCGAATTTCTCTTGGGATTGATAGCACTCTGCATCTTGAAATTAGTCTTTTGGAAAAAAGTATCTTTCGTGGCCTCATTCCATAAATCTGCGGAATAGTTGTCATCACGATATTTGTACCATAGGATGTGGGTAGGGTTCTGAATCACCTTTGGCATCTGAGAAAAAAGGTCGGCAGCCTCCGGATTAGTCTCGACTAAGTAGCGGAGCATATAATGAAGCAAGAAATAATCCAGAAGCTTATTTTCATTTTTCCAGTATTCAAAAATAATTTTCCTCCAGGCTCCCAATATAGGATTATGTTTCTTAGCCCTTATAAAGCACGACTGTATAAGTGTTGACGGTGTTATCTCCTCTCCGGCGGTAAACATAAAGAGATCCTGCTCCATGACCCATTGCGGCACGGGGGACGTGAGATAATCCGTGGCATCAAACCATAAGCCTCCATATTGATACAAGAGTTCTACTCGGCAGATGTCAGAAAAATGAGCGTTTGTAATCACTCCCTTTTCCCATTGTGTCAATATATAGTCGGGGAGACTTATCCAGTCTTTTAGACTGTCTTTATCAATGATTTTTACTTTGTCGCCATAAAACTTTCTAAGCCTTTTAAAACAGGCCTTGACCAAAGGGGGAGCATCTTTTTCCGACTGATACCAAATTGAAAAAACATAATTATTCTCAGATTCATCGGAGTTTAGATCTTTTTCTATTTTTAGCTTCTCAATAAAGCTTTTATATTTTTTAAGGCCTTTGGAAGTGTGGCGATATTTGACATTAAATCTTCTTTGTCTTCTTTCTTTGCGGGGGAGCCAGATTGGATTAGCAATATGGGCCTGCCAGATGAAACTGCATTGATCTAAAAATGATTCTAACTTTTCAAGCATATCACAACAATATATTGCTTTTTTCTACTCGTTATCCTTTTCCACGGCATAAACTTCGCTCTGATGCATGGGATATTTCACAGGCACCATATAATTCGGGCCATAGAGTGCCTTTAGATAGGAATCGGTGTCTCTTATTGATAAAAAGTTGCAACCTTCAAACGGAATGTCTATCAAATCCTTGAATGCGGCTCTCGGCAGCTTCATATATGTGCCGTTCGACCCTATGAGATTGGACACATACTCCGAATCCATATATTTGCGGCATGTCTGTATCTCGTTAAGTTTCTTTCTCCAGTAATTAAGAGAATGTCCATAGGATTTGATAATCGACACAAAATCTTTCCTATGCCTATGATAGAATCTGTTGTGGATTCTCGCCCCTTTGTGGTAATATTTATAATGCTGGGATGGATCCTCCGGAAGGCCCTCCAACGGGAATACATCCACAAAGACACCATATTCCCTCTCTTTATTTTTATTTATTGTAAATGTAGACGGATCCACCACCTTTGCATATCCCACCGCCAGCATTTCAGGATTTTCATCAGTGTTGCATAAAAGCTTATATTTGTCACTCTTATAATTGGCAATAAACTTATCATAATCCTGACGGAGCATATCGATGTCGAGGTCGTCGTCCCATGGGATGAAACCTTTATGTCTCACAGCTCCAAGCATAGTGCCTCCGCAAAGGGTGTAGGAGATATTGTTTTCACGGCAAAATTTGTCGATATCTTTCAAGACATTCAGCATATAAATCTGCCGTTCTCTTAAGGTAAGTAGCTTCATTATAGTGGAAGTATTTTTTTAATAATGATATTAAAGAGAGTTCTCAAAACGTTCGGGAAGTTCCACCATTAACCTTAGTCCGAGCAGTCCCGGCTTATTCCAGGCATAAGGAGGCCGGAAAACGCGTTCAATCTTTCGGGCCATCTTCACTGTGGTTTCAAATTTTCTTATCGGCAGGGAATTGACAAACCTTATCACTCTCTTTCTTTTATTGATATGGCGCGACCATCCCTGCTTGATTTTATCCTTATCTCCGAACCTTTCTTCTATAATCTTAAGGTCACTGTAGCCGAAATGCATGAGATAAAGTCCGGGGATAATATGGAAGTTTCTCCCTTTGACCCTATGAAAGCCGGAGCCCCATTCCGACGGGGTATTGATAACGGTTGCCTTAGTGTAGCGCGTGCTTATCTGCGCGAAACGACGTTGCCGGAGAAATGGTTTGCTTAAGGTGAGATCATATTCCTGGCCTAACATCTGACCGAAATCAAGACCTAAACCGGAAACACAATTTTTAAATCTTAAACTGCTAAGGAATTCTTTTAACGGAACATTTAATTTAGGATCGACCACAAGATATTCATCGGCATCACCCCCGATTATAATATCATAACCCTTCTTAAAGAGGAGATCGGCCTGTCCGGATATGAATTTTATTCTCCCTTTATCGGAAGAAACCACATTTGAGCCTATTTTATCTACTTTTTCGCTATATATATCCTGACAAAAATCGGGTATTTCCTGATCTAATCCATCAAAAAAAATAAAAAGATTTTCTTTCCCTAAATGTTTACCGTAATACTCCACCCATTTATGGAGAAAAAACTTATCGTTTCTTACCATAGTAATGGCGGCTATCCTTTTCATAAATTTATTGATGCCCCCATAGTCTCCCCAGATTAGGGCTTTAAATAAAAAAGCGCGGGAGTCTGTACCTTGATGCTCATTCTTGGTAAACGCTTTCCGGTTTTTCTCGTTGCCTTTACTTATTTCCAGCCAAAAAGTTTCAGAAAAAAGGCAACATCGCAAAGTTAATTATTTTTTTCATTCTAATGACAAAATTGGATTAAGAGCCCTTAAAATTGGACGTTTGATTAGTTGATAAAGGCAGCGAAATGGAGAAAAAAGGAAAAAAGATAAGAAATATTGAAAAAATTAAAATTTTATATGAACCTTTTTTTGAGACGCGATGTTATAATATCAGAAAATCGTTTCATGATGTTAGGTTAGTTTGAAAAGTATTATGGAAAAAGTGACGGACGATGGGAATCGGCCGTTTTTTTTATGTCACAATGATTTGCCCAATGCTCCGGGATGAGGGCGATGTCGGGCACTCTTAACCCTTTTAGCACCCTCCTCAAGTAGTCTAAATCCGGCAGAATCAACAAATGTTTCCAAAAATTTTTCCCAGATATACTCTATTGCCTCTTCTGAAGGATGGGCAAGATCGGAGGCATAAAACCTGTAGTCTCTCAGATCATCGTTTAATATCTCATAAGCCGGAAAATAACAGCAATTCTCCCTATTAACGCAGATTTCCTCCACTCCAAGTTGCAGAACGGCTTTCGACCTGGAATTACCCACAAAACCATTCTTGAGATGACGCACCGGGCTCACAGTAAAAACTATCCTTATATCCGGTATGGCCACATTTAATCTATCTATCATTTCTTTCCAAAGTCTCCCTATTTCTTCGGGAACCATTCTTCGGGTATAGAAATTTGGAGATGGAAGTTTGTGGCAGTTTCCCACCACCTCATCATTCTCTGCCGAGCAATAACAGATGGAGGTGCCGAAAGTGACAATCAATTGTCTCCCCTCCTTCAATTTATCTTGAAACTGTCTGCTCCGGTTATTGAATTCCTCTATGCTGTCTATCCTATTGCGCGAGGAAAAAGATGAGTCAAAATATCGGGAATTCCATATCCCGTTAAATTCAAACAACGATTGTTCAAATTTTTTTGTATCTCCTGTAAGAAGTAACTCCACAGCCTTATATATGGATATCGGATTATAAAGCGTACCGGCAGGATTTACAGCCTCCCATAGATGATCTTCCATCTTTTTGGCCATGTTTTGCGAGAAACAGGAGCCCAGCAAAACCAAAGGTTTTCCGGGGTCTAATGAAAATATGGCCTTTTCAGCTTTATATTCCGTTCTGAATCGCATTACTTCTTTCAGAAATAGTCTTCCACCATTTTTTACAAACCGGATTCAGACTGTCATTTATTCATTTCCAACATGTGTTCTATCATCTCCCTGCTATTGCTGAGACGGGGCACTTTTCTTTGGCCGCCCAATTTATGATTACCGGCTGTCTTGAGCCATTCATCAAACAATCCTTTTCGAGCATTGACAATCTCAGGAGCCGCGAGGAAGATATTGCCGTTTCTTTTTGCGTCATAATCAGAGTTCAGCTTCCTCAATTCGGCATCAAGGGTCTGAATGAAAGCATCCATATTAGCCGGGGGAGTTTCCCATTCCACCAGCCATTGATGTCTGCCCTTTGAATCACCCTTTGCGTAGACAGGAGCAGCCGTATAATTCAAAATCCGGGCACCATGTTGCCTGCAGGCTTCCGCCACTCCTCTCTCTGCGTTATCCTCCATCAGCTCCTCTCCAAAGGCATTTATGAAAGCTCCGGTACGCCCCGCTATCCTTATTTTTACAGGATTGACAGATTCTATTCTCACAGTGTCGCCAAGCCTGTATCGCCATAGACCATTGCTCGACGTGATGAGCATTTCATAGGTTTCTCCCGCTTTTACTTCCCAAAGAGGAATCGGTTCTCTGCCGGGATCATTCACCGGGATAAATTCATAGAATACGTCACGGTCTATTATCAACAACATAGCCTTGTCGGAAGGGTCATTCTGCACTGCAAAGAAACCCTCCGATGCATTATAGGTCTCAAGAAAATGCATATCAAGACCTTTAGTGATCTCAAGATACTCATCCCTATAGGGTTCAAAGGAAATTCCCCCGTGGAAGAATACCTCCAGTCCGGGCCATACCTGAGCCAGAGTCCGGGCTTTGTTATGTTCAAGGATTCTTCTTAAAACTGTGAGGAACCATGAAGGCACCCCGGAAATATTAGTGACATATTCTTTAGATGCCTTCTCCACCAATGCCGGCAATTTCTGACTCCAGTCGGGCATAAGAGCCGTTTTCTTGTCAGGCACCCTGACGAGCTCTGCGAATGGAGTGATCTTGTTGATCAATGTGGCGCTAAGATCCCCTACATGCACATGGTTGTCTACAATCCCCAAAGTGTTGGCAAACGATCCTCCCAATATGAAACCTTTTCCGGAAAACATCCTGCTCTTAGGGTTATTGTTAAGATAATGAGCCACTGCATCTTCTCCACCTCTGTAATGATTTCCGGAGAGGGAGTCAGAGGTTATGGGAAGATATTTCGATTTTCCTCCGGAGGTGCCGGAAGATTGCGCGAAATCAGTGCATTTTCCGGGCCATAGCAAATCCTGCTGGCCCTTAATCATTCGCAACACATCTCTTCTAATATCCTCATAATGCACGGTAGGCAGAGTTTCTACATATCTCTTATAAGGATCGCCGGATGACAATATATCTTTAAATCCATATTTTTTTCCAATATCCGTTGCTGAAGCCTTCTTGAGGTGGCTAATAAGAATCTCCTTCTGAATTTCTTCAGTACGGTCTTTCCAGTCGAGAGTACGCCTGGCTATTTTTTGGAAACGGCCTCTCACAAGAGGGGTCAAATCTATCCTCATGTCGCGAATTCTAATTTCTTGTTTTTTATTTTATTAATCTGCACAGTGAGCATTATGGCAGTGACAACTGCAGCAGCAAAATCACACACCGGGAAACATGCCCACACGCCGTCAAGTCCGAGCCTGGGAGGAAGAATAAAAAGCATCGGTATCATAAATATGATCTGACGTGTTAGCGACAGAAACACAGCTCTGCCGGCCATCCCCAGACTCTGAAAGAAATTGGTGCCAACAATCTGGAACCCCACCATCCAGAAAGTCAGGGTAGTGATCCTAAGGCAATTTACAGCACAAGTAATCTGTGCTTCATCCTGCATGAAAGCCATGGCTATGATCCTGGGATTGAAAGCACCGACAAGGCTCCCGATTGAAGTGACACATACCCCGCTAACAATTGCAAGCCTTAAGGTAGCGAAGAGACGTGAAAATCTTCCTGCCCCGTAATTATAACCCAAAATTGGCTGCATCCCCTGGCAAATTCCTATTACTATCATTACAAAGATGGTGACAAAACGGTTGAACACCACCACAGAGGCTATGGCATCGTCACCTCCGTATTTAAGCAATGAATTGTTTATTATTGCATTTATTCCCGAGCCTGCTACATTTATGAGGAATGGTGACATACCTATGTAAAGTATTGCCCTGATCACTTTCCAGTCGAGTTTAAAAGTTCCTCTTACAAAATGGAGCGTTGTGTCTTTCCTGAAGAAATGGCCCATCACAAAAAAGGAAGTCACAAGCATTGATATATCGGTGGCTATAGCCGCTCCCTTTATACCCCATTTAAATCCGAAAAGGAATATCGGGGCTAAAATAGCATTCAATCCTGCTCCTATGATATTTGTATACATGGCCTTACCGGGATAACCGGTGGCACGCATTATGTTGTTGTAGGAGAATGTTAGATTCATCAATACCATACCGGGCAATATCCATAGCATAAATTCCCTTGCATAGGGCAGAGAATTTGCAGAGGCTCCGAAAATCTTTAGTATGGGCGTGATAAAAATTGCAAAAAGGGTTATATAAGTAATGCCTATAAATATTGTGAGCTGCACGGAATTCCCGAGGATAATCTCAGCCTGGCGCTTATTGTCTTGTCCCATAACGATACTGACCCTTGTAGCAGCACCGGCGCCGATAAGCATTCCGAGGGCTGTGCCAAGATTCATCACCGGGAAAGTCACGGCTATTCCGCTCACTACATTTGGATCGTCGATGGCATGACCTATGACAATGGAGTCTATGATATTATAAACAGCCATCACCACCGTGCCCACCACTGCCGGCAGACTATACTTCAACAGCAAACGCCAGATGGCGGCGTTTCCCAATTCCTGAAGCCGCTCCTGCGGATTAGTGGTATCAGCACTCGTAGACATCCTTTTACACCTTTACTCTGCAAATTTACCTATTAAAAATCAAAAAAAGAAAGACGCTCTCTGTCGAGCGTCTTTCGGAATATGTTTTAAATAAATATATCTTCTATTAGAGCGGAGCATCAAGTTCAGCGCTTTCCTGCTTGAAGTTGCAGATTCTCCATGCGTAAGCTGCAAGCATTGCTCCCACTGCCGGACCTACTACCATTACCCAGAAAGTGCACCATGACAATGCATTAGGATTGAAGAGAGCGGGACCGAAACTACGAGCCGGGTTTACTGAACAGTTATCAACCGGAATACCTACGATATTTACAAGACCAAGTGCAAGACCTATTGCGATACCTGCAAACTTGCCGTAACCTTTCTGAGCATCAGTGGAACCGAGCACCACGAATACAAAGAGGAAAGTCAAAACTATCTCGGAAACGAGAGCCATCCAAACGGTAGCACCGGGCTGAAGCACATTGGCTGCATATTGAACAGTGGTGACAGTTGCCTGGCTGCCGTCGGGAAGAGTGGCGACTCCATTGGCTACATCGGCAGCCGGAGCAGCGATGCCAAGAGTATCATTAATAAGATATGTGATACCTCCGAAATTATATGGGAACCCATCTGAACTGAATTCGACGAGCAACCAAAGGAACCATGCACCCACGGTAGCACCGATCAACTGAGCGATCACATACCACACAAAATCCTTAACACTCATTCTGCCGCTAACAAACATAGCGAAAGAGACAGCAGGATTAACATGGCAACCGGATATATTACCGATTGCATAGCAGAGACACAGAAGCACCAAGCCGAAGCAGAGACCTATGCCCAACACCCCTATGGAGGGGCCTGCCAATACCGCGCTTCCGCAGGCCAAGAGCACCAGGAACATAGTTCCCAAGCCCTCCGCGAAATACTTTTGAATACTATTCATCTTTATTGTTTTTTAGGTTATTGTTTCAAGGTTAGTCTGAAGTTTTTATTGGTTTATAGCGGATGTTTAAACTTCAAAAAACAAAATTAATTAAATTCTTACAATCACCAAACCTCTATTTAATTATTTTAAAGTTGGATGTTTCATTTTTTAATGATTGAAGTTTTGCAAATTTATAAAATGCTTTAATATTCTATCTTTTCGATGTGATGAGAGAAGACTTGGTGAGTTGCCACAAGGCAATCCCGACGCTGACAGAAACATTCAGGGAATGCTTCACTCCATATTGATCTATTTCCAATATGATGTCGGCTAAATCCACAATCTCCTGACTGACTCCTTCAACTTCATTACCTGCCACCAACAGATATCTCTCATCTTTCAGAGGCTGAAAGTTTTGTAACCTTATGCTTGAATGAGCCTGTTCCAACACACATATTTTCCAACCATCTTCCTTCATTTTCCTTACCGCCTCCACAGCATCCTTCTCATAATGCCATCTCACGCTTTCTTCAGCTCCGAGAGCTGTCTTTGAAATCTCTGCATGGGGAGGAGTGCCGGTGATCCCACATAAAATCACTTCGGAAATCAGAAAAGCATCGGAGGTGCGGAACACGGAACCTACATTATACATTGACCTGACATTATCGAGCAATACGCCCACCGGGAGCTTCTCTTTCTCCCTATATTCCTCCACGCTGCAGTTGGTCAGTTCAAATATGTTCTTTTTTTCCCTGTCCATTCAACTCATCTCAAGCATACGTTCTATAGGTTTCAGTGCTTTTTTGGAAATCTCCTCATCCACAAATATCTCCGGAGTCTCATCTCTAAGACATTCATAAACTTTCCGGAGCGTATTGAGTTTCATAAAGTCACACTCGTTGCACTGACATTCGGAGTCTTCAGCCGGGGCTGCGAGAAAAACTTTCTGCGGACATTTGTTTCTCATCTCAAACAGAATACCGCTCTCTGTGACCACAATGTATTCCTTGGCATCATCCTTTTGTGCAAAATCCAGTAAAGCGGCTGTAGATCCTACCTTATCGGCTATCAGCTGGAGAGGACGGCGACATTCCGGATGAACGAGTATTTTGGCTCCGGGATGCTCTTTCTTCATCTCTATTATTTTTTCGAGAGAAAAACGGTCGTGGACATGACAAGCACCTTTCCAAAGCAACATCCGACGTCCTGTGACGCTATTTATATATTCTCCAAGATTATGGTCGGGTCCGAAAATTATTTTCTCATCCTCAGGCAATTGCTCCACAATCTTACGGGCGTTGCCTGACGTCACCACTATATCGGTCAAAGCTTTAACTGCAGCCGAAGTATTTACATAGCTTATCACAGTATGGTCGGGATGACTTTCAACAAATTCCTTAAACTCAACGGGATCGCAACTGTCGGCCAAAGAGCATCCGGCAGCCTTGTCGGGGATCAATACTTTTTTATCTGGACATAATATCTTGGCAGTCTCTCCCATGAAATGCACTCCGCACATCACTATTATGTCAGCATCTGTCTTGGCCGCCTGCCGTGCCAATGCCAGGGAATCGCCTATGAAATCTGCTATCTCCTGTATCTCATCGCGTTGATAATAATGCGTCATGATCAGAGCGTTTTTCTCCTTTTTCAAACGCATGATGTCATCTCGCAACTGTTGCATTTCTTTCTTTTCTTCCAATTCCGACTGCATTATTTTTTATTTAAAAAGTGGATAGAGAAATTACCTGACGTTTTTTATTTTTTATATGAATTTTAAATTAAAAAATTTTAAATATAAAAATCAATAAAAAACAATAATTAAGGCTGTAGAAAAGTCCAATAACTTTTTACCTAAAAATTTGTAATTTTTAGTTATTGTTGAAAGATAAGAACTTATCTTCACATAATCTACATCTCCTTTTGTTGATTATTAATGAAATATGAGTTTTATCTACAGGTTGTAGATAACTGCAAATTTAATAAATTCTTTTTCATGTGAGGAATATTTCTGTAGAAAAGCCCTCCTCCGAAAGTAGAAAATACTCCTAAAGATTCCTTTAAAAAAGCATGAAAAAAATTTGGATAATGAAAAAGAATGTCATGATATAATAAATAGCCTGATAGGCAAATTATTTTCCATTTAATTATTAGAAAAATATCCAAGGAAATTATACACTTTATCTACAACTTGTCTACAATTTATTTTGAAGAGATTAAAGATAAAAAGAAACGGGAGCTGCGGGAAAATTCTCCTGCGGCCCCCGCAACATCAAGGTTACGAAAAGGTTATTTCTTCATGTTCGGGTAATGAAAAACCCTTTATAACTTCTCCACTTCAAAAAGTTTCTATAAATTACCCGGCCGGCAAAAGACTCATCTTCTAACTTGTTGCCGACCGGGATGATTTTTCTCTTTTCATAACTCAGACAATTTTACTCTTCACTTCCCGCTTCTTGGCATCCGTCCGGTTGAACTATCGTGCTCTGTGGCATCCGATGGAATTCGACGTGCGCTCGATGCTTGATTGTGAAAATACTTTCTTCTCCGGGCTTGGCATCCACTTCTGAAAGCGACGTGCTCTGTGGCATCCGTCAATCCTTTCTGTGTGCTCTCGCTTTAGCGGTTCTGAACATCCTTGTCACATTATTATAACTAATCAAGGTTGCATTAGGTTCACGAAAAAATTAAATTTTTTTGAAAAAATATTTTTGAGGAAAGATCGAATAGAAAAACGATAAAGAGAAACCCGGGAAGCAATAAGGATTAGGGGGTAAAAAAGACGATAAGAAACCGGGAAAAGGTTTCTTATCTCTCAGTCGGGGTGACAAGATTCGAACTTGCGACCACACGCCCCCCAGACGCGTACTCTAAACCGGGCTGAGCTACACCCCGCTGCTATTTGCATTGCAAATTTACAGATTTATTCTAAAGTTTGCAAAATTTTTCTTAGTTTTGTCATCAAGAGATATAAATCAGATGGCTTGTTTTAGGAAAATATTAGTATCCATTTTCATTTTTTTCTCCACAAGCGCATTTGCCCAGGAGTTTCCAGTGGTGGCACCCCCGGCAACTTTTATTCCACAAATTCAGTTGAAAACAAATTTGTTGCCTTGGGGTCTTGCCATACCTAACCTCGGGTTGGAATATGTCATGGCGAGGAAATGGTCGGTGGCATTCGATGTTTGGTTCTGTCCTTGGAAAATTTCTGACAAACTGTCGGTGAAGACGGTTGCAATATTGCCGGAAGCACGATGGTGGCTCAAGAATAGCGGCAAGGGATCTTTTTTTAATCTACATTTTAATCTGGCGTGGTTTAATGTGAGATGGAGTGATTACCGATATCAAGACCGGAGCCGACCTTTGTTAGGAGCCGGTATAGGTTATGGTTACCGGTTGGAATTCAACAGAAAATGGGGAATGGAATTTGAAATAGGGGCCGGAATGGCCAATATGAAATACGACCGGTATTACAATGTGAATAACGGTGCCTTGAAAGACACTCGGGTCACGACTTATTGGGGTATAGACAGGGCCTCAGTGACTTTTACCTATCATCTTAGCGATCTATGAGAAATATCAGAAACCCTCTTGCTTTGATTAACTTCTCGGCTGCTGTGATGATATTGACCGGGTGTATCCATGAATATCCTTATGCCACGCAGCTTCCGGCGACACCTCCGGGTAACACTCCGGCATCTGTCAGCGCATATATAGAGGTGGAGTGTGATTTGGACTGGGAAACCATGCTTCATCATATAGATTTCTCTACAAAAGCTGAAGAACGTAACCATCGATTCATCATAGAAGTTAGAGATGGAGAAGAAACCGTTTGCCGGGATATACATTATATCGGGGAGACGGAATTCGCCGGAGGCCGGCTTCGCAGAAGATTGTCATCCTCCTTATCGGCAAAGAGATATGAAATGGCAGTGTGGTATGATATGGAGGATGAAGATAGGAATTACCCTTATTCCATAGATTGTCTCGATAATGTCAGAATCAACAACTATTCCTCTACACAAGCTGATGCAATGAGATGCGGATATGCGTGGGATATCCTTGATCTCACGAGATATTCTGATAGTGAGGAAAGTAGCGGATACACCAAAGAGCTACAATTGCAGCATCCTGCAGCCCGGTTTGAAATAGTGGCAACAGATATCAACCAATTTATTTCCGACAACCGTGAGGCGCTCCTTCAGGGGGATAGTTTTTCAGTGACACTTACATTAGAGAACGGTGCAAACGACTTTTTCGATATTTACGGCAACAGAAGTTGGAAAGAGGAGAATGTTGTTTTATCTGGGAGAATGCGTTTGCCATTTGATGAATATGACCAACTCAAGATAGCAGAAGGAGTGGCTTTTTGTAAAGAGGAAGATGAAATGACAGCTACCCTTACAATAAGAAATTCTGCCTTGTCCACTGTCTCTCAAACTGAAAGATTTTCATTCCCTGTGAAAAGAGGATATATCACCACAGTCACCGGTGATTTTCTCACCAATTCACTTGACGGAATTTTCACTGTTGACAATGTTTGGGATGGGGTGATAGAATACGTGGTGGAATAATAAATAATAATAGCAAGAGGGTATGCCTGATGAAAATATCGGCATACCCTCTTTTTATAGTTTATATTCGGTTTTGGGCCGTAAAATCCTTTATTTTATTTTGGCTTTGATGGCTTCAGTTTCTTTCTCGTAGCCTGGTTTTTCGAGGAGGGCAAACATATTTTTCTTGTAAGCTTCCACACCGGGCTGGTTGAAAGGATTGACGCCGAGGATATAACCACTGATACCGCAAGCTTTCTCGAAGAAATAGATAAGCTGGCCTATAGTGTTTTCTTCCAGAGCATTGAGCTCTATCTTTATAACGGGCACACCGCCGTCGACGTGAGCGATTTTGGTGCCAAGTTCAGCCATCTTGTTCACTTCGTCGATATTCTTTCCAGCCAAATAATTGATGCCGTCAAGATTGGCTGCATCCTGGGGTATGCGACGTGTGATAGCCGGTTTCTTCACTGAGAGCACGGTCTCGAATATAGTGCGCTCTCCATCCTGGATCCATTGACCCATGGAGTGAAGGTCGGTGGTGAGATCCACTGAAGCCGGGAAAATACCTTTCTTATCCTTACCTTCGCTTTCGCCGTAGAGCTGTTTCCACCATTCAGCAAAATAATGCAGCTTGGGATTGTAGTTCACAAGGATTTCAATCTTCTTTCCGCTTTCATAGAGAGCATTACGCATACGCGCGTAAGTTTCGCAAGGATTTTCGGCACCCGGATGTTTTGCGGTTTCTTCCATTTCGGCGGCTCCTTTCACGAGTTTTTCGATATCGAAACCGGCGCAAGCGATAGGAAGAAGACCTACGGGAGAGAGCACAGAGAAACGTCCGCCCACATTGTCGGCGATAACATAAGTTTCATATCCTTCCTGAGTTGCGAGAGTACGGAGTGCACCCTTCTTTTCATCAGTTATAGCCACGATAAGATCTTTTGCAGCCTCTTTTCCGGCCTGTTTCTCAAGTAGCTCTTTGAAGATACGGAAAGCGATAGCGGGTTCGGTGGTTGTGCCGGATTTAGAAATCACGATGATACCGAATTTCTTACCTGTAAGAAGTTTCTCGAGTTCTGCGGTATATTCTTCGCTGATATTCTGACCGGCATAAAGAATCTTGGGATTCTTGGGGGTCGGGGCGTAGAAATCTGTAAAATTGTCGGAAAGAGCAGAAATTACAGCCTTAGCGCCCAGATAACTGCCACCGATACCGATGCAGACTACATATTCGCATTTTTCACGCAGTCTTTCGGCAGTCTTATTTATACTGTCGAGAAGAGATTTAGGAGTTTCCGACGGGAGATGAAGCCAGCCCAGGAAGTCGTTGCCGGCACCTGTGCCGTTTTCAAGTGTTGTCATTGCGTCGACGGCACGGTCTTTATTTGCCTCAAACTGTTTTTCGGCAAAATAGATAGCGTCTTGAATGTTTAATTCGATTGATTTCATGGTTATGTTTTTGGAATTGTTATTTGTGTCGTGGTTGTTATTGTGTTGAGGTTAGGTGAAACTGTCGGCGATAGCACGGAAAGCTTGGCGCGGATTCTTGCCCTCGTATATGATACGATAGACACAGTTCAGTATCGGCATTTCAACGTCATACTTTTCTTCATTTATGTCGTGCATACATTTTGTCCCGTAGTAGCCTTCAGCCACCATCTCCATCTCCATCATCGCGCTTTTCACGCTATAGCCTTTTCCGATCATGGCTCCGAAGTTGTGGTTGCGCGAAAAGATGCTGTAGGCAGTCACGAGGAGGTCGCCCAAATAAGCAGAACGGTCGATGTCTCGCTCGCAATCCATTGGTGCGGCTACGTCGATAAACCGGCGCATCTCCCGTATTGCGTTGCACACAAGCATCGCCTTGAAGTTATCGCCGGCCTTCATACCGTCGACGATACCGGCGGCAATGGCATATACATTCTTGAGCACCGCACCATATTCGATACCGGCCACATCGAGCGATACAATAGTCTTAAGACGGGAACTCGAGATGCTGCGTGCGAAATTTGTGCCCTTGATGGGGTCGTGACATCCGATAGTGAGATAGCTCAAATGGTCGAGAGCCACTTCTTCAGCGTGGCAAGGTCCGCCGATTACAATCAGATTATTGTCGGCACAACCTTTATGAGTTGCAAACCAGTCGGTGATAATCTGATTATCACCTGGCACAATACCTTTCACTGCCGAAACGACATTCTTATCGGACATGTCGACGGTGATTTTCTCAGCCTCATCCTTAAAAAATGGTGAGGGCACAGCCACAACAATTGTCTTGGCACCCTGCACAGCCATATTTATATCGGAGAAGAAATCTATCCGGTGGGTATCGAATGTGATATCACTGAGATACACCGGGTTACGATGATGCTTCACAAAGTCGGCAATGCGGTCGGGTCGACGGATATACCAATTTATCCTCGAATTATTGTTGAGAATCAGTTTGGCAAGTGCCGTAGCCCAACTTCCGGAACCTATTATTGCTATCTTTCCGAGGTTTTCCATCATTCCTCAGCATTATCTTCACCGGACTCCTGTTTTTTCTCGGGACGCATTTGGGGGAAGAGTAGCACTTCCTGGATAGCAGACTGGCCTGTCATAAGCATAGCGAGGCGATCCATTCCGATACCCATTCCCGATGTTGGCGGCATACCGTATTCCAAAGCCCTGATAAAATCATGGTCAATGATCATAGCCTCATCGTCGCCCTTGTCGGCAAGTTTCATCTGTTCCACAAATCTCTCATACTGGTCGATCGGGTCGTTAAGCTCCGAGTATGCATTTGCAAGCTCCTTGCCATTTACCATAAGCTCGAATCTCTCAGTTAGTTCGGGATTCTCTCTGTGGCGCTTGGTCAATGGCGACATCTCGATAGGATAATCGATGATGAAAGTGGGCTGAATATAACTTCCCTCACATTTTTCGCCGAAAATCTCATCGATAATCTTTCCTTTTCCAAAAGAAGCATCAATCTCTATGCCGTTTTTCTTACAGAAATCCCTCAGTTCCTCCTCACTTTTCCCTGTGATATCGAAACCTGTCTTCTCAAGTATTGCCTCAGCCATAGTGACTCTTGGATAGGGAGCCTTGAAAGATATAGTGTTATCGCCCACCTGTACCTCGGTCGTGCCGTTGACATCCATACAAATCTTTTCGAGCATCTTCTCTGTAAAGCTCATCATCCAGTTGTAGTCCTTATAGGCCACATAAATCTCCATACAGGTGAACTCCGGATTGTGGGTGCGGTCCATACCTTCGTTTCGGAAATTCTTCGAGAATTCATAGACACCCTCGAAACCTCCTACAATAAGGCGTTTGAGATAAAGCTCATCGGCAATTCTAAGGTATAGAGGAATGTCGAGGGCATTGTGGTGGGTGATGAAAGGCCTTGCAGCCGCACCTCCCGGGATGCTTTGCAGAATTGGGGTCTCCACTTCGACATATCCGTGGGAATTGAAATATTCCCTCATCGAATTAAACATTCTGGTGCGTTTCAGGAAGATTTCCTTAATGCCGGGATTCACGATGAGGTCGACATATCTTTGGCGATAACGTTGCTCCGGGTCGGAGAAAGCATCGTAGGCCTTACCATCTTTGAGTTTCACAATGGGCAAAGGTCTCAGACTCTTTGACAGCACCGTGATTTCTTGTGCATGAATGGAGATTTCTCCCATCTGAGTACGGAATACGTAACCCTTTACACCAATAAAGTCGCCGATATCAAGAAGTTTCTTAAACACTACGTTATAGAATTCCTTATCCTCACCCGGGCAGATGTCATCGCGGCTCACATACACCTGGATTCTGCCTTCGCTATCCTGCAGCTCCAGGAAAGAGGCTTTGCCCATAATACGTCGGCTCATTATTCTACCGGCCACCGCAACTTCACGCTTCGGCTCTTCGTCGTCTTTGAAATTTTCTTTTATTTCCTTTGAATAACCTGTCACCGGAAATTCATTGGCCGGATAAGGCTCTATTCCACGCTCGCGTAGCGCCTGCATACTGTTGCGACGCCCTATTTCCTGCTCGTTTAATTCTTGATTTGCCATACTTATCGATTATAGTGCAAATATAAATAAAATGATGGAGTTAAAATTCAAGAAGCTTCATATATTTTCCGGCAATACGTTTCCCGGAAAACTTTTCCATTACACTTTCATGCATTTTCTCCTTCATATCTGAAAAACGCGGCTCATCTTTCACCACATCAGCTCCCCATAGGATTCCCCGGGCAAGATTTTCAGCCCGATTTCCCAAATCCTCATCGTATGCAGCTATATACCCGGTGGAGAGATGCTCTACAATATCCCCTTGTCCCCCACGGTTGAACGCAACGGGGATACAGCCATAAGCCTGTGCCTCAACAAGTGTGCCCGGCAATGTCTCATAGGATGAGGCTGAAACCACAATGTGGGAATCCCGGTAGGCCCGGGCTATGGATTCTTCCCCTTTGAGAACACCCAGATATTTCACCGGTAATCCGAAACCTTCGAGTGAGTCGTGGTTCTTATAGTCTCCGAAAAATCTCAACTCCAGATTTTTAGCCATTGTCGGATATCTTTCCGCAATTATTCCGGAAACTTCCCTCATTGTTTCCAGCCCTTTGATAGGATCGTCAAGTCGAGCTGCTCCAAACAAAATTCCTATCCTTCCCACCCCCGGCTTGTCTCCAACTTTTGTTTCCTTGACATCGGGAGTATTTTCATCACTGTCAATAGGGAAAGCATTTCCTATTACTTCAATTTTCTGCCCTTTCAATAACTCACTTTCCTCACCCTTAGCTTTAAGCCAGTTGCTCACCGCTACAAAAGTGATCCGGTGAGGACCGTCGATATATAATCTTTCTTTGACACCGTGGATTTTTTTTGAAAGATCGTCATGTCCGGCTTTCCTCCCTAATAGAGGACAATCCCCACAATTTTTCAGGAAATGGCTGCATCTTCCTGCATGATGGCACACACCTGTCATATTCCACATATCGTGCATTGTCCAGATCACAGGTTTACCAAGAGCCAAGACCTTGCCGACACCTTTCAGGGACAACAGTCCCTGATTTATCCAATTAAGCAAAATGGCATCGGCCTCTTTCACCAACGGATGTTTCCAAAGGGGGAGACCCACCTCTCCGGTGTCGATTTTAAAAAGAGTCTTGCGGTTAAATCCGTTGGAAAAAAAAATCTTCAGGCGTTCTCTAAGAAAATGAAATTTGATATTGAGAGGGGAAGCGGCTAATTCCACATATTCAGAGTCTGTGATTTTTTCTGCCACGAGCATCCTTGCATCCACTCCCTCGGCCCTAAGGGCCTCCATAAGGCGACGGCTGACAACAGCCGCCCCACCCGTGGAATCGCTCTTATTAATGATTACAATTTTCAAATCCTTTTTAATTTTCAGCCAACGCTACATGCAGAGTCACCCCACCCTTTGATAGGTCACGTAACGGTAGGATACACCCTCGTCGGTTTTTTCCGTGGGGGATTCCTCTGTGATTCGCCATTCAGAGGCCGGGGGAAATTCCAGGAAGGCGTCAGCATCCTGACAGGTCGCTTCCACCTCTGTCAGTATCAATTGAGTGGCATGAGGTAAAAAAGCTTTATATATAGCCGCTCCTCCGATAATGAAGGTATCGTCATTTCGGGTTAACAGCAAAGCCTCCTCCGGAGAATTCACAATCTCCGCCCCCTCTGCCGGATAATCCTTTCTTCGCGTCACCACAATGTTGCGACGTCCCGGGAGCGGGCGCTTGGGCAACGATTCCCAGGTGGCTCTCCCCATCACGATTGGATGCCCCATGGTGAGAGATTTGAACCTCTTTAAATCAGAGGGAATACTCCAGATTAGGTCCCCATCTTTGCCGATGGCTCCATCCTTACCGACAGCTGCAATTAATTTTATCTCCGGCATATTCTTGAGGTTGCAAAGGAGATTTATACATATCTAATTTTGGCTTTACGTATCACCCGCCAGCAGCCTCCCTCGAATACGGCAGTGCCGGCAGATTCAGTAAGTATTTTTGATGCCGAAGCTGTGTCGTCGAGGTTATGACCCGAGCAGGCATTCTCAAGATATTCTCGAGGATTGGAAAGCGCGAGACTCCAGGCTGCCTGAGAATTGGCTACACGGAAAGTGCCTGAATAGCCATCGCTTGTCTCGAGCACAAAGACAGAATTCCCTACATTCAAAGACCTGTCAGCCCTCACAAAAATACCTTTTGAATTGGCTCTTCCGAGATAAATAGATCTGAGGGGAGCTTTTCCCTCACCTATGGGTTCTGATGGCCTGGACTCCATTCTCTCCCGGGAGGCTGCGCCTGCTTTCAGTGATTGCAATTCAGCTGTGGCCGCTTCCAGTTTTGACTTCAAATCCGAGTTTTGCCTCTGTGCGTTTTCGAGTTTCTTGTTTAGCATAGCAATCTCGACATCCTTGTCGGCCACGGCAGTTTCAAGATGTTCGATACGTTCGGCATCCCCTTCGTCTCTTTTACCATAAGTCGGATTGTCTGTGCCATTTTTCTTCATGACATTAGCCGCATATACCACCAAAGCCACTACGATTGCCACCAGAATCGCGAGCACCATTATATATACCCAGGTATAATTAGATTCCTTCTCCACAGGCATATCGGTTTCTTCTTCCTCTTCCCGGGCAGCCAACGCCTTTTCGGCTTCCTCAAGCTGTTTGAGTTCCTGAGAAGGATTTTCCTGTGGTGAGGCAACAGCGGGAGTCTCTCCTTTCACATCTTGAGCCACAGTCGGGGTGGTCGGAGCCACAGTCTTTTCGGGCTGAGGAGGAGCGATGGTCATCTTATTGATCTGGGTGCGAGCCCTGATTCTGCCGCCACGTCCCTTTTCGAGCAAACCTTTGTTCTGGAAAGCTGTCACAGCCCAATATTCCACAAGCTTTGCCTTGTCCCAGTCTTTATAGTCTGTGGGCACGGGTATGGCCTTGAACGCCTTGATGTTTTCCTTCTCCTTGGTTTTCAATACAGCCTCGAGTTCCTCCATCGTTGTCGGATTAAGATCGTCGAGATATCCGGAGCCGTCGTTGGCATAACGGATATAAGCCTTGGCTGCAATGGTGCGTGCCTGTTCCATCTCTTTCTGAGTCACTGCAGACATAATAGCCGGAAAGGTCAAGACGGCAATCACCATTATAACTTTCAAACAATTGATATTTTTCCTCATAATTTATGGTTGTTCGTATATCGTAATAAGTTTAATCTCCCAAACAGGAAAGAGGTAGCTCAAAACTGGCTACCGGTGACTACATATCCCGGCGTAGTCGAGCCACAGGTATCCCGGTGCGGTCGCGATATTTGGCTATGGTTCTTCTTGACACGTCATAACCCTTTTTGAGCATCGCGTCTTTTATCTTCTCGTCGCTCAGAGGATGTTTCTTGTCTTCCTCCTCCACAATCTTCTTTATCTCGGCCTCTATCTTGCGGTTGGTGAGCACTTCTGATTCAGTTTCACCGGTTTCCCTGTCTTTTTCGCCTCCTTTTTCCCCGCCTATGGAATCGCTGAAAAAGAATCTCAGGGGGAAGATGCCCCATGGGGTGTTGACATGCTTGTTGGTGGTGGCCCTCGACACCACAGAGAGGTCGTAGCCCGTCATGGCGGATATATCCTTTATCATCATCGGTTTCAGTCGATAGATGTTCTGAGTCAGGAAATATTCCTTCTGAATAGTGACAATGGCCGTCATCACATTTATAAGAGTTTCCTGTCTCTGCTTCAAAATACGGATGAAATCGCGGGCGTCGTTATATCTGTTGAAAATAAATTCGTTACCTTTTTTAGCTTTTTTCTGAGCGTTAGCATTTAATTCGGCCACAGCCTCTGAAAAAGTCCGGTCGATGGTAAGTTCGGGAATCCGGTTGTTGGTGGATATTGAAATCTCCCCATCTTCTACATTAACATTCAAGTCGGGCACAATCACATTTGAAGTGTCCATGGAAGAAGAGAAAGCTGCTCCGGGTTTGGGATTTAGGGAGCGTATGAGGTCAACGGCAACTTTTACTCTCTGTGGCGACAGTTTTAGTGACGATGTCAGTTTGTGACTATGTTTCATGGAGAAAGCCTCAAACTGATTGTCTATAATGTTGAGGGCATCTTCAGTAGCCTCGTTTTTGGGGAGGTGAAGCAACTGCAGTCTGAGACATTCGCGCAGGTCACCGGCTCCGACACCGTAAGGCTCGAAGTCTCTCACGATATCCAGAGCCTCAAGAGCGGTGGCTTTGTCAACATTTATACCCGGACCAAAAGCCATGTCGTTGATTATCCCGTCGATAGGGCGTCGGAGATATCCGTTGGAATCGATATTTCCGATTATATATCGGGCCGTAGTGCGGGTGAGGTCGGGCATCGTTCTTTCTGAAAGCTGGCGCAAAAGGCTGTCGAGTAAAGATTCCCCTGTGTCCGGGGGTGAAAAGTCATAGTTTTGTTCCTCTCCGCTTTGGTTACGACCCTGATAAAACCTGTATTGTGGGGACTCTTCCTGCTCGATGGGCTGGTCTTCATCTATTTCAAGAGCAGGATTCTCCTCCAGTTCCCGGTCGATTGCCTCCTCCAGCTCCGGAGCGGTATACTCCAACAGTTTGGTAAACCGCAATTGCTGCATCGAAAGACGCATTACGGTTTTCTGTTCTAAAGATAGATTCTGGTTTGAAGCCATCGTAACTTTTTAGTCTTCGGGAAATGTGTAATGTTTTGATTGCGAAATTACCTCAAATAAGCGCAAGCGTAAAAAAATAAAGATAAAAAATTGTAGGAGACGCAAAATTTGTTTAATTTCGCGCTTTGTAGGGAATTAGTGCGATTATGGGAAAAATATGCCCTGTATTCCCCTCTTTTGTAAAATAAATAAAAAAGAAAATGGCATCTCATAGAGATAATCAACATGAAGAAACTGCTATAGACCGTATGAACACCCATCTTACAGATGCGGGCAGCAAAATAGCAGAAAACAAGAAGATCATTTTTATTGCCATCGGTGTTATCCTGGTGGTTGCAGCATTCGTATTGAGCTATCTTTTCATCTATAAGAATCCGAAGATGGAGAAAGCCTTTGAGGCTTATAACGGTATAGAGACCCAAAACCTGAACGACAGCACTGCTGCAGCCCAATATATGCAGGTGGCCGACCAATATAATGGCGACACAGCCGGGAAGCTTGCAGCTCTCAGTGCCGGCGAAGCCCTCTATAATCAGGGTCGATACGAAGAGGCAGCCGAATACCTAAAGAAATTTTCATCGAATGATGACGTGCTTGAGGCCAATGCTTTGGTTTTGACCGGCGACTGCTATGTAAACCTGGAAAAATATGATGAAGCTATCAATTATTTCCAAAAAGCAGTGCGCCGTGCCAACAATAATCCGCAGATTGTCCCCAGAGTGCTTCTCAAGGAGGCTAACGTCTACGATGCTCAGGGAAATTATGGCAAAGCTCTGGAATGCTATCAGCAGATAAAAAACAATTATCCGCAGTTCCAGCTTGGCAACGGTATGGATATGGATGCCTATATTGCACGTGAGCTTGCAAGAATGGGCGAGCCGGCTATGTAAAAAAATACAATCTCTGAAGTTTTTTCAGACTTCATAAAATAATAAAACACTCTTGCTTATTTTATGAAAAGGGGCGCCATCCTTCGGGCTGACGCCCTTTTCTTTTATTGGGAATTATCGGAATTGATAAGTGTTTCTGAGTTTCGTCGGAGGATAGGGTAGCCGACGTATTGGAGAGGTGACCGGTTAAATTTGGATTTGAAGGAGTCTCCATCCATCTGAAGGAATTCGGAAAGGTTTGCCTTGCGTATAGATTCCGACATTTTAAACAATTGAGATTTTTTTATTTCGGAATTATGTGTGGAAAGAGAATTATGCGGGCAGATGCGCAAACACTTATCGCAACCAAAAAGATAACCGTTTCCTTCTCTTAAAAGATTCTTTTCCTCATCGGAAAAATCTCCTTTTTTTTCAATTGTGAGATAATTGATGCAACGACGAGCGTCCATGGTGCCATCTCCACACAATGCTCCCGAGGGACAAACGTCAATACATTTCCTGCAACCCATGCATTTCTCATCGGATGATGTGTCGGGATCAAGCTCGAGGGTGGTAAGGATTTCCACCAGAAAAGCGAATGTGCCACATCCGTCGACTATCACGGCTCCATTCAATCCCCTCCTTCCGATTCCGGAGCGTAAGGCCCAATATCTTTCTGAAATCGGAGCCGAATCAATACATATCCTCCAAATGCCGCCATATTTCAACTTAAAACCCTCAACAATCGGCCGGAGCCTCTCTCTTAAGACAATATGATAATCTTCGCTATATGCATAGGCAGAAACGTAAGGTAGAGTCTCATCACGCCATTCATCGGGATAATAACTGAAAGCCAAGCTTATCACTGTCTTGGCACCTGGCAAAACGTTATTGGTGGTTCTTTTCAATGGGGCATGGCGTCGCAGGTATTCCATCTCTCCGTGGAATCCCTCTGCAATCCACTCATCATATTTAAGAGTCACCTCGTCTTCAACTTTTCCTGCTCGGGAAAATCCTACGGCAGCTACTCCGGCAGATAGTAAATTTTTCCGAATTTCCTCCTTCATTTTCTTCCGAAATCAGCCGGAATTTCACCCCATCTTTCCGTCTGCCATTTTACTATACGCATAGGGAACTGATGAGTGTTTACCCATACAGATGCACGGGCCAGAAGTTCAAACACTTTCCCATTCCGCTCCGTCTCTTTTAAACTTGTCTTCACCTTGCGGTTTCGCCACCAACTCATCGCTGTCTTGGAGTCAGAATAGATATTATGGTATTCTCCCCTTTTTGCCATTAGAGCCATAGCATGCACAAGAGCAAGAAACTCCCCTATATTATTTGTTGCGTCATCGAAAGGCCCTACCCGGAATATCTCCTCTCCGGTCTTGAGGTCTACACCCCTATATTCCATCTTACCCGGGTTTCCCATACAAGAGGCATCCACCGCCCAGGCGTCATGATCCACTTCAGGATTATCTTTCCAGCTTTGAGGGGAGGGTGTAGCCGGTTTTGAACCGTTTATAAGCCTGAAAAGCTCATCGCGGTCCTCGCTTACGGTGAAATTACGGTAGGCCTCACCGGCTTCTTCCGATGAGGAATAACCCTTGAACAAGGCTCCAGTGAACCCCTCGGTCTGTTCTTTAACCTCATCCCAATTGTCGTATACACCGGGATTATGACCCCTGAACACTACATAAAATTTCATATAAAGAATGGTTCGTGACGATATTTATATTCGTTCCTTAAGCTTTCAAATCCCTTGACATTCCGCTTTAAAGCCTCATAATCCCGAGAAGGATCATAGGATTGTGTGATAAGGTTTGCCGATAATTCTTTTTCCCTGTCTGTCTCACATTCCAATCCGGAAATATCACATTTTATACCAAGCTCTTCCTCAAGTGCCTTCAATACCATCAGTGTGGCTCTTTTCTTCCCCTCATAAGAATACCCGGCAATATGCGGAGTGCCTATCTCCACCAGCGAAAGCAATTCAGAATCGATATTCGGTTCATTTTCCCATACATCCACGACCCCTCTCACTCTGCCGGTGAGCAGCGAAGCTTTCAAAGCACTCTCATCCACTACTCCACCTCGTGAGCTATTGACCAACAACGCTCCTGTTTTCATCATTCCCAGCTCCTTTTCCCCGATCATACGGTATGTAGGATATTTCACCTTGTCGCCCGAAAATGTAAGAGGCACATGCAATGTGACGGCGTCACTGTTTCGTAACACTTCCTCCAAACCTTTGTAATCAGTATCCCGGTAACCCGCTTCCTCTCTAAGGATATCTGATACGAGTGACTTTATTCCCAGCGTTTTTGCCCACTCAGCCACCTGTCTTCCCACATTCCCATAGCCGATTATCCCCAACACATCTTTTTTAGGGTCAAATCCTGTCTGAAACAAGGAGGAAAAAAGATATTGGGCTACCCCGGGGGCGTTACACCCGGGCGCGTTTCTCACCACAATCCCATTTTTCTCACACCATTCTTCATCTATATGGTCTTTCCCTATCGTAGCCGTAGCTACGAGTCTCACTTCCGATCCTTTCAACAGGTGCTCATTACATTTTGTACGAGTGCGCACAATCAATGCCCCGGCTCCCCGGAGGCTCCGAACATCAATCTCATCTCCCCGGAGATACTCCACATCCACTCCCTCCGGGAAATGACCCATAATAAACGGGATATCTTTGTCAACGATAATTTTCATAACACTATGCTGCAAACAAACAGAGCGATATAGCAGGCAGAGGGTAAAAGAGTCACTAACCAGGATTCCCGAGGATTCCACAAAGCGCAAATATTGGCAATCGACACGGTTGTGGCAAGATACAGGGTTGTCACATAAGCAGCCATATTGTCATAGTCAAACAATATACAGACCACACATGCAGCTCCCATCACAGAAACACACAGATTCATGGCATTCACTTTGGAATTTCCGGCATAAAGCTTGATGAAATTCACAAAAGTCACGATGAATCCAACAATAATGGCCAGAGAGATTGCGCTTAGCAGAATTATAAATTCAGAATGATCGCGGGAGTAACTGTATAGGGGAGATAGGGATGGAAAATGGAAATCAGAGAAACTCAGCCAACCTATTCCCAAAGCTATCCAATAAGGGCATACAATTCCGGCCAGGTAGGCCAGAGTTTCCTTGATCCGCAACACTTTCATAAAAAGGGCCCACAGGATATAGACCATAGCCATGGGCAGAAAGGCATATTGCACCATCGAGCCCATACCGATCAAGACCCCGAGTATAAACATCTCGCGGGTGGCATTCCCGGTATCGTAGGTGTCGAAAATGATACCAAGTCCCACAACATTTGCAAGACAGAGAATCACCGAGGTGTTTAATTCCTGCGTGAACCATGGTCCGGAACTTGCCATTACCAAAAATAGTGCCACAAGCACAGGCTCCGTGGTTCTTACGAAATTATATGTCTTGTTGACAAGGAATAGGAGCAGGGCTATCAGTGCAATAAGGAAGGTATTGACCAGCCAAGACCATATATGATTAAAACCCCAGGAATCCGGGGAAGGAAGACAGATGCCGTATTCAATCGGCTCGATCTCCACGGGTCGAAACAACAGGCTTATGATACACATGGCGATAGCTGACAAAGCAGCCAACGCCAAACCTGTTCTTCCTATTCCTAATTCGCCGCTCCTCACTGTCCCCGGTGGAAGTTTTCATGTCATTGATCTTTCTTCCTCTTGCGGAAATGCACAGGATTTATCTCCCTCTCTGATTCTTTTGGAAGACGCGGGCCTCTCGAATTTCGAGGATCATAAGTGGACGACGGTCCGGACTTCCTCTGAGGACCGTTTTCGTCATTTTCACGATGTTTCCGTTGGAATCCACCTTTCGGGAAATCCCTTCCCTCGTTTCTCTTCCTGAAATCTTCTACACTTTTATTGCGTTCATCGCGCTGGCGGTTGTCGGCCCTTCCCTTCACATGGCCCTTGGGTTTCTCTTTCATACCGTTGTCGCGGTTGAATTTCCGGCTGTCACGTTTCCATTCGTCGTCGGAGATATGGCGCACTTTCCGCGGCCCTTCCGCCTTACGTTTCTCCGAAGCTTCGCTTGCAACACTCCCTCCTTCAGCCCTGAACTGGTTGTAGGAACCATCGAACATTACATATTCCCTCAGACTACATTCCAGATTACCGTTGTATAAAGGAATCTTTACAGATGGTTTTAAGCCGATTTCTTTCATCTGCTCTTCCTGATAGCCGATAATCCAGGCATGCCATCCCTGGAAATTGTTTTTCAGGGTAGACCCGATCTCCTTATATAATGTATTCAGATTATTTGGTTTCAGTCTTTCTCCATAAGGCGGATTGGTCACTATGATTCCCTCGGCCGTGTCTGCCTCCCATTGCGTAAGGTTCTGGCATCGCAGTTCTATCATATCTTCAACTTTCGCCGACTTAACGTTCTTGCGAGCCGTCGCCACTGCCTCAGGGTCAATATCTCCTCCGAATATTTTGTAGTTAAACTCCCTCTCTTCGGAGTCATCGTTGTAGAGCTCTTCAAACAGTTCTTTATCAAAATCTCTCCATTTCTCGAAAGCGAAGCTCTCGCGATAAATACCGGGATTGATATTTGCGGCAATAAGAGCAGCCTCGATCAGGAAAGTGCCGCTTCCACACATCGGATCCAGAAAATCACAGTCGCCTCTCCATCCGGTCTTCATAATGATTCCGGCTGCCAGCACTTCATTGATCGGAGCATCCGTCTGTTCGGCACGGTAGCCTCTTTTGAAAAGGGGTTCACCGCTCGAATCCAGCGACACGGTCACCCGGTTGCCGGCTATATGGACATTGAACATCAGGTCGGCTCCATCAAGCCTTATCGATGGGCGTGAACCGTCTTTATCCCGGAAATGGTCTACTATGGCATCTTTCACACGATATGTCACAAACTTCGAATGGGTGAACTCATCGCCAAACACTGTGGAATCCACAGAAAATGTAGTGTCGGCATCCATAAACTGCTCCCAGTCGAGCTCTCGTAGGTAGTCATAGAGTTCATCGGTGGAATCGGCTGTGAACATCACTATCGGCTTTAATATACGCAAAGCCGTGCGGCAACACAGATTGGCTTTATAGAGCATGGCCAGGTCGCCCTCAAACGACACCATCCGTCGCCCCATCTCCACATTCTCGGCGCCAAGTTCGATAAGTTCATCGCGCAACACATCTTCCAGACCCTCGAAGGTCTTGGCAACCATCCGGAAATTTTCTTCTTTCATAAATTTTTATATTTAACAATTCCACCTGAAGCGTCGCGACTTTCACTGATATAATGCAGTCTGCCTGACGACTTATAGACCTTGAGATGTGGGTGACCACATCGACTAATCTCCGAACGAGATGGTTTGAGCGGAATTGCTTTTATTCTTGGTTTCTTTATCTGCAATGTCGGCCACTTCAGAAGTCGGAACGGCCGACAGTTTCTTGAGTTCATCGTTAAATCTCGGAGGCCGGGTGAAAGTGGGATTATTCTCAATCATGGCTATCACTTGATGATCGTCGAATTGATCGGGAGTAAGCACGGCATATTTCATTCTTGCCGCATTGCGCCGCTGTTTCATCACCTTGTCATTACCATAAATTTCGGCAATCCGCTCCGAATCCTCATTCTTGGTCTTCGAGTCGCGATCATCCTTGGGTTTGTTGGCTCCGTCGAATTTGATGATGGTATCCTCCACTTTCTCTCCTTCGCGCAGGGTGACGTCAAAACCCGAGGCGAGCACCGTCACTCTCACCTTGTCGCCAAGTGAAGGATCGTCGGCCACTCCCCATTTCACATCGATGTTGCTGTCGAGTTTGGAGGTGAAATGATTAATCTCCCCAAGTTCATGCGCCTTCAACGCGTTGGGCGAATCCTTCCAGCAGGCAAATTTCAGCAGGAGCCGCTTGGAGGTGTAGATATCATGTCTTTTAAGCAGAGGAGAATGTAAGGCATTATGTATCGCATCCGATATCCGGTGTTCCCCTTCTCCATAGGCAGTTGATATTATGGCCGTGCCGCTATCCTTAAGAGTGGTACGCACATCCTCGAAATCCACATTTATATAACACTTCTCCGAAATGATGTCGGAGACACTCCGGGCAGCGTTTGCAAGAGTGTCGTCGGCTTTCTCGAAGGCATTGAAGAAATTGAGATCGGGATATAGCTCGATAAGGTTTTCATTATTGATCAGGAGCAAGGCGTCCACATGCTTCTTCATCTCATTTGCCCCGTCGAGAGCCTTGAGAATCTTCTGTTCGAGCTCGAACATAAAGGGCAAGGTCACAATACCGATTGTCAACATTCCGGCTTCCTTGGCAAGACGGGCTATGACAGGTGCGGCACCGGTGCCGGTGCCTCCTCCCATTCCGGCGGTGATAAACACCATCTCCGTGTCGTCGGTGAAGAGTTCTTTAATCTGGTCGGCACTGTCTTCGGCACACTTTCTGCCTACATCCGGCTTATTGCCTGCTCCACGCCCATGAGTGATGTTTTCCCCAAGCAACACACGCTGTGGCACCGGAGAGTCCTCAAGATGCTGCCGGTCGGTGTTGCACACCACAAATTTCACCTTTGGAATTTTCTGCTTATACATATAATTGACAGCATTGCTGCCACCGCCACCCACACCTATTACCTTTATAAGCGACGAGCCTGAGCCACCTACAAATCTGGTTTCCTCCAACGGCATCATATTATCAGGATTCTCTTCCATTTATCTGTATTGATTTGATATTTCTATAATAAGTCCCGGTTTATCATTCATCCAAAAGATCAGTTTCCTCATCTTCCGGGCTGCCAAACAGTCCGGCAATACCCTTGCCCCATTTTGCAAAGATGTTTGTTTTGTTTTTTGGAGCAGGTTTCGGATCCGGTTTTTCCGGTTCTTCATCAATGTCAAGCTCCAACACGCCATTTGGTGGTATTACGGGTTTTTCCGGCATACACAGCGATTCCTTATCACTCAAAGTAGCGCCGGCGTAAAGCACACTTGCCACTTCTGCAAGTTCCACATTGTTGCTTCGAGAATCCTCGATCCTTACATATTCCGGCAAATTACCGCGCCTTACGTTCAGCCCGCTTTGCATTTCAAGCAACTCGAGCATCCCTTTAAGCCTGAATCCGCCACCTATACAAACTATTCCTCCGGGGAGATCGGAATCTTTAATCCCGGCATATTCGATCTGTTCGATAATGTTGGCTACAATCTCCTCACTTCGAGCCACCACCAGATTCGAAATTTCCGAAAGCTTCAGATTATTGATTGAGAGATTCGGCACATCATGTTCCACCAGAGCGTTGCCTGAGGTTATTTTTATCTCTTCCGCCTTTGCGTCTACCACACCTAAAGATGAAATATCTCTGGAAATGTTTCTGCCTCCCATCGGGATAGTGGCGAAATAATGAAGCGAACCTTTCTGATAGATGGTCACTGTAGTGGTTTCGGCACCCATATCCACAAGCATACATCCCAGTCTTTTCTCCTCGGGAGTAAGAATCAAATGACCGGTGGCCATGGCTGTGACTACAAACCCATCCATATCGAGATGCAGCTTGTCGATGATCGTCCGTCTTATGTTGCGAGTCAGTTCCGGACGACACACTATCAGGTCGAAAATTCCGCTTATATGGCTTCCCACCATACCTTTAGGCGAAGAAGTTTCGGAATTCCCCACTCTAAAGGAACGAGGCACTGCATCTACAACCTCCAGCGTATTGTCGATGGCAGAATGAAGAGCCAGGTCTTTCAGTCGTACAAGGATATCATCATCGATCTCCGTGTCTTCAGATAACGTGAGGGATACTTCCTTGGTGATATTCTTCAACGAACGACCGCCAAGACCCACAATCACCCCCTTGATCTTCCGGGGATGAACATTCTGTCGTTGTTCCAGTCGTGCAAATATTTTAGACACTGAACTATAGGTGTCTTCCAGGTTCTGGATAATTCCATATCTAACTCCACCCTCCGGGGTGGCTTCCTGCTCGATGGCTACAATATCCAGGGCTCCTGTCCCTTTGGTCTTGCCTATGGCTGCTACTATCTTCGAGGTGCTAACCTCTATCGCTGCGATATATCTCTCGTTCATCCCTTTTCTTCGGATTTTTTATTACTCGTTATTAATTGCTGTCAGCTCCACTTCAGGAAGTGTAGCCTCTTCCATATCCGTTTCCTCAAATTCCACATTATTGTTGAAACGTTGTCCCTTGTTGCGACGCGTAGCCACAACCTGCCCTTTGTATTTCACGGAGATGGTGTCGTATTCCTCCCAGCCCTTGTATGGGAGCACTTTCCTATACATTGCCATCAAGGCCTCCTTTTTTTCATCCAGACGCGTTGTGTCGCCGAAATTTATCACATGGCCGTGGATTCTGGGCACAAGCAGAATATTCTCTGCATCTTCCGCTCTTACCATTCCCACAAGCTGACGCAACAACGGATCGGAGGCTATGAAACGGGTGACCGGCAACACGTCTTTCGGTTGAAAATCCTTGTCGAACCGGCCACTTACCACCGGCACGTCAACAAAGAAACTGGCCTTGGAAGCCATACGCTTCCCATCTTTGTTTATGTAATAGCTTGCGCTATCTTCAAAAACCCTTAACTCAGGAACCATCGGAGTCACTTTCACTTTAAGACGCCCGTCTGTGGTAAAACTGCATATTACGTCTTCAAACTGCGGAAAGGATTTGAGATAATTCTCCAGTTTCCTGGTATTGATTGTTGGTATCTGTGCCCCGACGAGTTTTTCCGGATATTGTTTTATCTCGTGCATCACTCCACGTCGGCTCACAGAGTCGGTGGTGGAACCCTCCACTATATCTATATCAATTCCATGGCAAACATTCTTGGCTGCCTCAGCATAGGCCCATATAGCCGCAAAAGCTACATAGCCTGCCAGCAACACAAGTATCACCCATCCCAGAATCTTCTTAACCATCTCCCTATTTCTCGAATCCCGAATTTATTTAATTTCGAATCCCTTTCCCAATATCTCTTTTATCTCGGGGAGCAATACGTCTATGTCTGCGGCGCCCAAAGTCATAAGTATGTCAAATTTACGACTTTTTATCAGATTCAGCAAATCCTTGCGCTCACAATAGATCTTGGAGTCACATCCCACACTATTCAGGATCATTTGGGAATCAACACCCGGTATCGGCTCTTCACGCGCCGGATATATTTCCGGCATTATCACCTCGTCTGCCTCCGACAATGCTGCAGAAAAACCTGCCGCAAAGTCTCGCGTCCGGCTGTAGAGGTGAGGCTGGAAAATAACGGTCAGTTTGCGTCCCGGATAAAGTTTCTTCACCGAGCGGATAGAGGCTCTCACCTCGTTGGGACTATGTGCATAATCATCTATCAGCACGCTGCCTCCATCCCGGCCATCGAGTAATATCTCAAACCTTCTTTTGGCGCCTCGGAATTCTTTCAAACCTTTCCTTACCTCCTCCGGAGAGGCTCCTGCCAGCAAGCTCGCTGCAGCAGCAGCCACAGCATTATCCACATTAATTTCGACAGGCACTCCGGGCTCGAGCCCTTCGATTCTTACATCGGGCCCCACAAGAGTAAAACTGATGGTGCCATCACCGAATTTAATGTCCTCGGCATGCCATTCGCCATCCGTTCCTCCGCTATAAGTCATTACTTTCACGCCGTCATTCACACGTGGACGAAGTTTCAGACCGGTATGCATCAGAAGGGTTCCACCCTCCTTAATAAGCGACGTGAAATAGGCAAAACCTTCGAGATAACCCTCTTCATCCCCATAGATGTCGAGATGGTCGGGGTCTACTGAGGTAACAATTGCTATTGTCGGACTCAGGCGATGGAAACTCCTGTCATATTCATCAGCCTCTATCACGCTCCATTGTGCTCCCGGGCACATCACAAGGTTACTGCCGGTGTTTCGCAGAATACCGCCAAGAAATGCATTACATCCCACCTCCGACTCTCTCAATATATTGGCAATCATGCTTGAAGTCGTGGTTTTCCCATGTGATCCGGCGACGCAGATACTTTTCCCGGCACGAGTGATCTTTCCTAAAAGTTCCGAACGTTTCAAGACCGTAAACCGGTCATTCATAAACCGGTTTAGAATAGGACTATCAGAGGGGATTGCCGGCGTGTAGACCACCAGAGTGTCTTCCGGATTGAGGAAATCAGCCGGTATCTCTTTCTCGGAATCTATGAAGCTCAGTTTTACCCCCTCCTCCTCAAGGCGGCGAGTGAGTTCGGATGGTGTACGGTCATAACCGGCCACCTTGAAACCCTCTTGGAGTAGGTATCTTTCAAGATTGGCCATACCGATTCCCCCTGCTCCTACAAAATAAGCACGCTTATATTGTTTCAGATCTTTTTCCATTATCTATTAATAAGTTTGCACACCTCGTCTCCGATTCTTTGGGCGCTGTCGGTTATCCCCATCGCAGAGATCTTATCCGACATCTCTTTCATTTTTTCCGGTTGACCGAGAAGGTTGATTGCCTCAGCCACCAGTTTTTCACGTGCTTCGCTGTCTTTCACCAACACGGCTGCTCCCACTTCTGAAAGTGCCAGAGCGTTATGGGTCTGATGGTCTTCGGCTACGTTGGGCGAAGGCACAAGTATTGCCGGTTTTCCCAATGCCTGAAGTTCACTGATTGAAGCCGCTCCCGCTCTTGAAATCACCAGATCGGCTCCACGATAAGCTGCCGCCATATCAGTTATGAAGGGAGTCACCACCACCCCTTTCAACCCTTTGGCAGCTTCGATGCCACGATTGCCGAAATTTTTCCCGGTCTGCCAGATCACCTGAATGCCTTGACCCACAAGATTCCTTATCCCTGCAGCCATGCTTTCATTGATTGTCAAGGCCCCGAGACTTCCTCCCACTACAAGCAAAGTTTTACGATCGGCTGACAATCCAAATGATTCCAAAGCTTCCTTACGGCTCAGCCCTTCGCTAAGAAGGCGCTTACGGATAGGATTGCCGGTCTTTATAATTTTCTCTGCCGGAAAGAATTTATCCATCCCGTCGTAGGCCACACAGATGCAGTCGGCTTTCTTTGCAAGGAGTTTGTTGGTCACCCCTGCATAGGAATTCTGTTCCTGGATAAGAGTGGGTATGCCGGCCTGTTGGGCAGCTTTTAATACCGGACCGGAAGCGTAGCCTCCCACTCCGACCACAACCCTGGGTTTGAAATCCTCAATGATTTTCTTGGCCTTACCCATGCTGCTGAGAAGTTTCCAGACCACCTTGAAATTCCTAAGAAGATTTTTGCGGTCGAAACCGGCCACGGGGAGCCCGATTATCTTGTAGCCGGCTTCCGGCACCCGTGTCATCTCCATTCGGTTTTCCGCCCCCACAAAAAGAATTTCCGCATCAAGCCTTCCCTTAAGCTCATCTGCTATTGACAATGCAGGGAATATATGCCCTCCGGTGCCTCCGCCGCTCACGAGTATACGAGGCCTCTGTTTCCCTTGAATGCCTCCGGGAGATTCGTTAATATTCTCTTTTTTCATCTTGTCTCTACATTTGAGTAATTCACGGTGCGCATATCTTCAGGCAGTTCCTTCTGTTCGGCCTTGATCATCTTCTTGTCTTTGGTGGTTATGGCAAAACGGCTCACCGACAACATCGTTCCTATAGCAGCCGACATCACCAGCACTGACGTGCCTCCCTTCGATATGAAGGGGAGTGGCTGACCGCTCACGGGAAACAAACCTGTCACAATAGCCATGTGGACCAGTGCCTGCAGCACAATCAGCACCGCACATCCCATGATCATGAAACTCGGTATCGCATTATAACAATTATATGCTATGCGTCCGGCCCGAGCCAAAAGCATCATATAAAGCATCAGGAGCACTATGCCTCCCACCAGTCCCGTATCTTCCACGATAATCGAATAGATATAATCGGAAAAAGCGAGCGGGAGTCGAGCGCTCTCCCGGGAATTTCCGGGACCCTGTCCGAAGACACCGCCGTTGGCTTGGGCAATCTTTGAAAAAATCACCTGACGGTTGTAATCATCAATCGGATCATTCGGGTTCACCCCTTCGATGAATCGCCGGATACGTCCCTTTCGGGTTTCCGAACGGTCAATATCACCACGTCCGGGAGACACCATCTCTGTACGGCCCACCTGATCGAAAGCATCTATCTTCTCGTCATGACTTTTCAACAGATATAGGCCGCCTGCACAAACTATATACACCCCGATCACCATAAAGAACTGACTCCATTTCATCCCTCCGATAAGAAACATTGCCAGGCTCACCCCAAAAAGAAGTATTGTATTGGTCAAACCGTTTTTCCACAGACAAGCGGCAAACACGACTGCTATCAGTGCTGCGCTTACCACACCCTTAGTGGAGATACCTCCTCCTTTCTGTTCCCTTCCCAGGATGCGGGCAAGAAGAATCACTACCGTGTATTTCACTATTTCAGCAGGTTGAATCGTGAATCCGGCAATCTTGAAGGCACGCTGCGCACCGTTGATCTCTATACCGAAGAAATTGGAAAACAGAAGCATCCCAAGGGAAATCACGGCCATAAGCATCGCAAAATGACTTATATATTTGTAATGGATATTCTGAATGGCTATGACAAGACCAAAACCCAACACCAGAAAAATTCCATGTCGTATCAAAGGCATGTATACATTGGAGGCTGATACCTCCGTGCTTGAAGCCGAGAAAAGTTCTATCACGGAAATCACCAGCAAAGCTATGTAGATACCCCATATATATTTATCGGGTTTCCGTGGTTCTATGACGGTTTTCTCTCTCTTTTTCCGGGTCTCTATCTCCCGACCGTCTATCGTTTCATGAATTGTCAGGGTTTCGGCCATATCGATATAAATGTAGTTGTTTGCTCAAATAAAAATCTTTCTAATTTTAATAAAGTCTGTTTCTTCTCATATCATTTTAAAGGATCTCTGTTTAACCTTTAAAAGACAATACCTTTCTTTTAAATTGCTCTCCTCTGTCTTCATAACTCTTGAAAAGGTCGAAGCTCGCGCAACAGGGGGAAAGCAACACTGTGTCACCATTCTCCGCAATCTCACGGCATGCTTCCAGAGCATCGGCAAGCGAATGCGTGTCGCGGATTTCTTTCACCTTACCTGAGAAGAATTGAAGTAGTTTCTCATTATGCATACCCATACACACAATCCCCTTCACCTTCTCTCTCACCAAGGGTTCGATTTCGGTATAATCATTCCCCTTGTCTTTTCCACCGAGAATCAAGACAACGGGAGTGTCCATGCTTTCAAGTGCATACCAGGTGGAATTCACATTAGTGGCCTTTGAGTCGTTGACATATTTCACGCCATCTACAGTGGCTACATATTCGAGCCGGTGTTCCACGGCCTCAAAGTCTTCCAGGGCTGCGCGGATGCTCTCGTTCTTGACATTCAAAGCCGTAGCCGAGAGGCCTGCTGCCATAGAATTGTATAGGTTATGAAGACCCGGAAGAGAAAGCTTGTCGCGTGGCACCTCCCAGACATCCATCGGTGTGGAGAATCTCACTATTCCATTGTCGAGATAGGCCGCTGTCTCATCCTCCTTGCTTAGTCCGAACGGAAGCCGAAGTGCCTCTCCCTGCACTTTGATAATCTGTTCCTTTATCAGCGGATCGTCCTGCCAGTAGATAAAGTAATCGTCTTTCGTCTGGTTCTGAAGAATCCGGAATTTCGCAGCCGCATAATTCTCCATCTTATGGTCATATCGGTCGAGATGATCCGGAGTGATATTCATGATCACGGCAATATTTGCCTTGAACTTATACATATTTTCAAGCTGAAAACTTGAAAGTTCTATTACATACACCTCATGAGGATCACGGCTCACCTGGAGTGCAAGACTTTTCCCGACATTTCCGGCAAGTCCTACATCGAGTCCCGCTTTCTTAAGTATGTGATAAGTCAGAAGAGTCGTGGTGGTCTTTCCATTCGACCCTGTGATACACACCATTTTGGAATCAGTGTAGCGCGATGCGAATTCTATCTCCGAAATCACAGGCACACCTTTTTCCACAAGTTTCTCCACAATCGGGGCAGTGGGTGGAATCCCGGGACTCTTCACCACCACATCGGCATTCATTATCTTTCCCTCCGTATGTCTTCCCTCTTCGAATTCAATTTCTTCCTTCTCCAGAATCCCTCGATAATGGTCGGAAAGTTTTCCAAAGTCTGAAAGAAACACCTCCATGCCCTTGTCTTTCCCAAGCACCGCGGCTCCGGCTCCACTTTCGCCACCGCCTAAAACCACCAGTCTCATCCTATCTAACTTTAAGTGTCACAAATGTAAGCGTCGCAAGCAATATCCCGACAATCCAGAATCGTGTCACTATCTTTGACTCCGGTATCGGAGCCGCAGGAAAGTTTATGACACTCTTGATATTGGGGTCGCCTGCCTTTTGGAAATGATGATGTAGGGGAGTCATCTTGAAGATACGTCTCCCTTCTCCATATTTTCTCTTCGTCAGTTTGAAATATCCCACCTGAAGCATCACTGACACATCCTCCAGGAAAAAAATCAGGCAGAGCATCGGGATCAGCAGCTCTTTACGTATCAAGATTGCAAACACTGCCAGAATTCCTCCCAATGTCAGACTTCCGGTATCACCCATAAACACCTGTGCCGGGAAGGCGTTATACCACAAGAAGCCGACAAGGGCTCCTATGAAGGCACCGGCATATACCACCAGTTCTTCGCTCCCCGGAATATACATGATGTTAAGATATCCGGCATAAATGATATTTCCACCCAGATAGGCCATTATAGCCAGGGCTAAGCCTATTATCGCCGAAGTGCCGGCACAGAGGCCGTCAAGACCGTCGGTGAGGTTAGCTCCGTTGCTGACTGCAGTGACAACAACTATCACCACAAACACAAACACGAGCCAGCCCATCGTCTGAGCCGCATTTTCATCGGAAATCCAGTCGGTGAGCCATTCATAGTTGAAGTTGTTGTTCTTGAAGAAGGGGATTGTGGTCTGAGGAGTCTTCTCCATGGTGCCTTTATGCACCACTTCTATGAGGTCATCGCCCTGACGGCTTTCCATCTCGATGTTTTCGCTCATCACGATATAGGGCGAAAGCCACATGGTGATACCTACAAGCAAACCGAGTCCCACCTGGCCTGTCACCTTATATTTCCCTTTCAATCCATCCTTGTTGTGATATTTCAGCTTACGATAATCGTCAAGAAATCCGATCGCTCCCATCCAAAGAGTAGCGACAATCATCAATATCATATAGATATTCGAGAGGTTGCCTATCAGAAAACAGGGCACCAGAATCGACAATATGATAATGATTCCTCCCATGGTGGGAGTGCCCTTCTTGCTCATCTGGCCTTCCAGGCCGAGATTTCGGATCTCTTCTCCCACCTGCATCCTCTGCAGCCGGGTGATGATGCTGCGTCCGAATATCAACGCTATGAGCATCGCGAGCGTGAATGAAAATCCGGTGCGGAAGGTGATATAATCCACCAGTCTTGCACCCGGAATGTCGTATCCCTGAAGTAGCTGAAAGAAATAGTAAAACACGTTTATATCACTTGTTTAATTCTGCAAATGCTGCCCTCACCTCTTCGGCGTCGTCAAAATGATTTCTCACCCCCTTGATTTCCTGATAGGGCTCGTGTCCCTTTCCGGCCACCAATATAACAGTGCCCGGGGTAGCAATCTCTACAGCCCTGCGGATTGCCGTCTTCCGGTCGGTTATCTTTTCGGTGCGTCTCAATTCTTCACGACTAAGTCCCGCTTCCATATCCCGGATTATCTCATCAGGTTCCTCGAAACGGGGATTGTCGCTCGTCAGTATCAGGATGTCGCTTCTGCAAGCGGCCTCCTGAGCCATCAGCGGCCTCTTGCCGGAATCGCGGTTTCCACCTGCTCCGACCACTGTAATAACCCTGCCGGAGCTTCCTACGATACCGCGGATGGTGTCCAATACATTTACCAGAGCATCCGGAGTATGGGCGTAGTCAACTATAGCGGCCACTCCTTTCGTGGAGAGGAAAGGCTGGAAGCGGCCGGCCACCGGCACGAGTTTGCTCATATCCACAAGCACACTTTCAGGATCAAACCCCGTTAGGATTGAAGCTCCGTACACAGCTGTCAGGTTATAGGCATTAAATCTGCCCGTGAACATCACTTCCACTTCCTTACCGTTAAGGCTCAGTAAAGTGCCGTCAAGGCGGGTTTCGATCACTTTGCCCCGGAAATCGGCATCCGAACGCAAAGAATAGGTATACACTTTCGCCTTTGTGTTTTGCACCATAAATCGTCCCGACTTGTCATCTTCATTTATCAGGGCGAACGCATCGGCTCCCAACATATCGAAGAAAGCTTTCTTGGCCCGCATATAATTGTCTACAGTGCCGTGGTAGTCAAGATGGTCTCTGGTTAGGTTGGTGAATATTCCCCCGGCGAATGTCAGACCGGCCACACGTTGCTGTGATGTGGAATGGGAGGAAACCTCCATGAATGCATATTCACACCCCTCCGCCACCATTTCGGCCAACAGACGGTTTAGGTTCAGCGGGTCGGGAGTTGTGTGGGTAGAGGGAACTTTACGTTCACCGATATAATTGCAAACTGTCGAGAGCAGCCCTGCCTTATAACCCTGGAGTTTTGCCATCTCATAAAGCAGGGTGGCTGTGGTGGTCTTGCCGTTGGTGCCCGTGACTCCCACCAACTTTAGCTTCCCGGAGGGATTTCCATACCATGCAGAGGCCAGTTGTCCTAAAGCCTTTGCAGAATCCTTAACCCGTATATAGGTCACACCATTGGAAAGGGTAGTGGGCATTTCTTCACACACCACAGCCCCTACGTTGGCACTCGCCACTACCGGGATATACTTGTGGCCGTCGGTTGTCACGCCTTTAACTGCTACAAACACGCCGCCCTTTTCAGCTTTGCGGGAATCGCTCTCAAGCGATGTCACTTCTTTATCGGTTTCGCCGATCAATTCCATCACTTCCAGATCAGCTATCAGTCGGTCTAATTTGGTGGTCATATCTTGAGTCTTAAAGTTATTGAACTTCCCCGGGGGATCTCACTGCCTGCGGGCAGCGATTGGGCCACAACCCTCCCTGAACCTTGCAGGGAGACGTTGATGCCGCGTTGTTCGAGCAGTTTCACTGCCGTAGGAGCGTCAAGTCCCCTGACATCCGGCACCATTCCTGTCAGCGCATCTTCAGGCGACTTCACAAGCTTATGGCGCTTAATGCCGAGTTCGGCATCCACCTCCGAGGGTTCATATTTCTCGGAAGCCATATACACGGGCACGCTCTCCGCACGCTTATCTGTGAATGTGGATTTATTGTTAAGCAAACCGCGTGAGAACATCTTTAATGCCATGTTTTTAACCACTTGTCCCGATGTGCGGTTGGCACTCGTGCCGGATGGACCAAGCACCAGGGCCATACAAGAATATTTAGGGTTTGAATATGGGAAAAACCCGGCAAATGCATATCTGCGTTTCGAGGTGTTGTATTGGCCGCGTTCCACCGGATAAGCTGTGCCGGTTTTCCCGGCCACTTCCACTCGTTCATCCTGTACAGCCCGGGCCGTGCCATGCTGGCCCCACACAACTTCATGGATACATTCCCTCACTTTGCGGGCCGTCTCCTCAGAGCATATCCGATCGCGGATATAGCTTACCGGCAAGACTGAATCCCTACCATCTTCCGAAATCAGAGCCCTCACCAGATGAGGTCTCACATATTTTCCTCCATTGGCTATCGCGTTATAGACAGAAAGAGTATAGAGAGGCGGTATCTCGGTATTGTAGCCATAAGCCTGACGCGCCAGGTCAAGATGACGTGCCGTCATGGTGATGTTGTTGCCTTTGGAATCTTTCGGCAGAAGTTTCCGTATCCGGGGCACACATTCGCCCGCTATGCCGCTATGCATAGGCTCGAAAAAACCTATGGAAGTGAGGCGGTCGTGGAAAGCAGCCGGATTGTCGGCATACCCGCGGAAAATCACTCGTGCGATACCGGTGTTTGAAGACATCTCGATCACCTGTTTCATATTCTTCACATTCGGGGCATGCGGGTCGGATGTGCGTTGAAACGGACTACAGTCGATATGATCATTCACAGATTTCACAAGCCCGTCTTCGAATGCTATCATCAGAGATATCGGTTTCATCACGGAACCGGGTTCAAAGGGGAGCACTGCTCGGTTGAGCGCCTCCCCGTAAGTGCCGTCTTCCAGCAGCTCTATGTTGGAAATTGCTTTTATCTCTCCGGTCTCTACCTCCATAAGTATGGCTGTGCCCCATTCAGCCCGAGAATCTTTGCAAATTTGCAGGAGTTCCTCTTCGAGCATATCCTGTATGTCTATATCTATGGTGGTAAGAATATCGTAGCCCCTTTCCGCCGGTTGTGACACCCAGTTTGTCAACCCGCTTGTCAAGGCCACCTTCTTGGCCTCCCCGGGTTTACCGTAGAGCAGAGTGTCAAGGTCTTTCTCCAGGCCGGAATATCCGTGGAATTCCCCGGTCTCGGAATTCTCGTTAACGCGTCCTATACTACGGAAAGCCATCCTTCCGTAAGGGTAAATTCTGACGTTTCTCTCCTCCTTATACACAGGAATCCTGAAACCGCTGCCTTTGAAATCTTTCAGATAAGGGAAATTACGGATTTGGGCGAAATCCTCAAGGGTACGCTTCCGGGCCAGACGTAGCGAGCGGGTGCGTTTCGATGGTTCCTTCTCGAATTCCCTTTTAAGGCGTGTGTGCCAGGAATATTTTGCAAAGGTATCGGGATGCTGCCTTAGATTCCTCACTCGGGGATAGTAATAGTCGAGTGAATCAGCCAGACTGTCGATTTTAGCCCAGGGTATCGGATTTTGCGAGAGCACCTTGTTGTGCCTTAAATCTATCTTGATATCATAAACCTTCAGATTGCAAGCCAGGATATTGCCGTTGGAAGCAAGCAGATTGCCTCTTTCGGGAGCTATTTTGACAGTTTGCGACAGTTCCTTCTGCGCTCGTTCGTTCCATGCTCCGGCTTCCACAACTGTAGTGTGGAACAGCTTGACTACCAATGCCACTCCAAACACTACAAACAATAGTGTCACTAATGCATATCTAAGGTTTACGGTATGTCTCGTTGCCATCTGTTTCGGTTAATCGTTTCCTGTTATTGTTCAATTCATCATTTTTCCAGTTCAAAAGGGGGAAGTTCCTGAAACTGCAACCCCAGATGTTTCTCCTCCACAAGTTTTTTCATCTCTGCCTCACGTATCAGCGACATATAAGCCGCTTTCTCCTGTAGCTTGCTGCTTTGCGCTCTCTGCAATTCAACCGTCAGAGCCTTGATCTCTTCCATTTTTGTCTTGGTCTTATATCGCAGGCCCATCAATGCGATGATCGCCACTACAAAGAGCATCAACAGCCAAGCATTCTGTCGGAAGAATTCCAGCGACAAACTACGCCCATAACGCATATCATTCATCAAATCGCGGGGCACACCGCTTATCTTTTTCTTCTTCTTGGGCGTCTTTTTATCTTTCCCTTTCCCGTTTTCTCCCATTTTCTAACTCTCTCTTAATGGCTTTCTTAACTCTTCTCTATTCAGTCTGGTTTCTACATTATTTATAATTTTTCCGCAGCTCTCAGGCGTGCACTTCTTGACCGTGGATTCTTCTCCACCTCCTCTTCATCGGCCTCAATCGGTTTGCGGGTGATCAGTTTCCATGGTGTCGAAACACGACCGAAGAAATCTTTTTCCTCCTCCCCTTCAATGTTGCCGGTCTTCATGAAATTCTTCACCATCCGGTCTTCCATCGAATGGTAGGTAAGGGTCACGAGTCTGCCCCCGGGTTTAAGGATCTTTTGTGCTGAATTAAGAAAGATTTGCAAATCTTCAGCTTCATGGTTCACTGCTATACGGAAAGCCTGAAACACTTGTGCAAGTTCTTTCTTCTCCTGGCGTGGGTCAATCGCCTTTTTCACAGCTTCGGCAAGCCGTGTTGTAGTATCTATGGGAGATTCCTCTTTGGCCTCGACAATGGCTTTTGCCACTGCCCCGGGCTTCTTCAGGTCGGCATAGGCCCGGAACATTTCGCGAAGCCTGTTTTCATCAGCTTTCTCAATTAATTGGGCGGCTGTCAGAATTCCCGAACGGTTCATCCTCATATCCAGCGGAGCATCGGCACGAAATGAGAATCCACGTTCCGCTGTGTCGAAATGATGAAAGCTTACTCCGAAATCTGCCAGAATCCCGTCTACGGCATCCACACCGTAATATCTCATAAAGTTAAGGATATGTCGGAAATTGCCATGCACGAATGTAAAGCGTTCATCCTCTATCCGGTTTTCATAGGCGTCCATATCCCGGTCGAATGAGAATAGCCGACCTTCCTGATTTAAGCCGGCAATAATACCACGCGAATGTCCTCCACCCCCGAATGTGGCATCTATATATACACCATCCGGCTTTATATCAAGCATTTCAATTGCTTCCGGCAATAAAGCAGGCACATGATAGGGAAGGGCTGAATGGCAAGGAGTCTCCATCTGAAGGGGGGCTGTTATGGGAAATTTCGTTTCGGTTGTAAAATTACAAAATTTCCGCTGTTTAATTTCTTAAACTCGAATTTAATTTTTCAAAAAGTTATCTACAATCTTCGGGCTCCATTTTCCCTTCCTCTTGTAGCATTATTTGTTGCGATCATCCCATCTTGCAGGGATGCATAGTAGCAGGTCTTGGAGCTTGCCGGAGTTGCATACGGCAAGTCTTTTTCTTTTTACCTCAGTTCAGATTGTTCACTTTGAATAGGATGTTTGGATATTAGCGAATCGGCATGTAATTTTGCCTCATAGTCATCTTCGGGCCAGTTCCGGTCACGTTGTGGTGATAGGTACGGTCCCGTAGATAATTTTCTTAAAAAACATAGATTATGCTTGACAGGAAGATTATAGAAAAGATTGAAGAGAAAATAAAACAGCCGATAACCACTACTGCCTGTGGCAAATGGCTACCGGAAACAATAAAAAATGAAACGGGAGTGCTTTTAGGCGAAACCACTCTTAAAAGGATGTTTGGATTCACCAATGACCCCAGGACTCCCCATCGTTCCACACTTGATGTTATAGCCGTATTTCTCGGGTATAAGAATTATGATGCCATGGCCCTTGACTTGGAGCTGCCGGAAGTGATTATATCTGAATTTGAGGAAAGAGATGCTATTGAAACCGACACTTTGAATATCGGTGATATTGTTGAAATCACCTATCTGCCCAATCGTCTTTTCTCCTTGAAATATGTGGGCGATTCCCGATTCATAATAGAGAGCGTTGAGAACAGCCGGAACCTTTTAGCAGGAGATATTGTAAGGATCACCCATGTTGAGAAAGGATTCCCATTGTACATGTCGGAGGTGGTAAGGGACGGCAAGAACCTCGGAATATATGAGGCTGCCAAAAACGGTGGTCTGACCTCTATAGAAATTTTATCTTGATTTCTATTCGTAAAGACGTGAAAGTATAGAATCCCGTAGTTCTACCACATGCTTTACCATAGGTGTTGTATATGCCCAGTCATAAATTTCTATGCCTGTTAAATATAGAGAAGGGAACATTCCCGGATAATCAACAAGAAGTTTATGGTTAAAATTTATCTCAAAGTTATTTAGTTATATACGAGTGTTTTGACGACCAAAAGGAGTTGTGCCGATTGAATCCAAAGATTCTTTAAGCACCAAAAGGAAGTCCATTTATTCTTCCAAATCCTTTTCCATTTGGCGTTCCAATTTTTTTGTTACTTCAGTAGGGACTGATAATTCTTCATCTGTTTCATCCTGTTGGATTTCTACGAGACGTTGTAATATTGCGTCTCTTCTTTTTACCAATGATTTCACAGGTTCGCTATCATAAATTGCCAACATAATCTTATCATAGCCTAATTCCGGAAATTTAGAAGAATATTTGTTAACTACCTCTGTATTGAACGCATTCATAGCGTCACTAATGTCCAATACAATCAGAGGAATATTATTCTTTTGTATTTTACCGCTTTTGATTTCTGAAGAGACTTGGTCAAGCAATTTATTCATTTCAACTACGTCAGTAGCCAATAATGAATTCCAATCAGGAAAAGCAACTTTCTTTTCTTCTTTTACGTCTTCTTTATTTATTTCTTCTTTGTTTATTTCTTCTGTGGTTGGATTTTTCTTTTCTTCTGGCTTTACTTCTTCCGGGATGGTTATTTCAGGATTTTCAACCTTAGGGATATCTTCAGGTTCGATAACTTCCGGAGATTCTTTAGGAAGATAGGACCATACGATTACAAGCAGGGCAATGAAGATTATACCACCAATCCACCATCCGGCATTTGATCTTTTTGAATTGGTCTTTTCGTCAGGTTGTTTTTGAATAGGTCGTTTCCAAATTTCCAATAGTTCGGGCATAGTCACTTCCGGAGAACCGGCCGATGCCACAACCTTTTCCATCCTCTCTTTCAAGCTATCCGAATCAACATATCGCAGTAACCTTTCTAAGATGTTTCTGACACCTCGGATATCCATCTGCCTCTTGGTAAGGTTTTCTTCCTCCGAACCAAAGTTCAACGGTGTGCCGGGAGTTAAATCCTGACTTGACGTGAAGGCCTTGTCGAAGTCGATGAGCATAAGATTCCTGGTATCATTTGTAATCATGATGTTGTCAGTCTTGATGTCGCAATGGATAACGTTACGAGCATGAAGGTAATCCATAACATCCAGCAACTGTCCCACCCATTTCTCAATGTTGTTGTCACTATGAAGGCGAGGGTCATTTTCCTGAATCATCTGATGGAGGGTCTTGCCATCAACAAACTCGGTTATAAGTGTCTCTCCCGTGAATTTTATGTATTGGGGAATAGATGGATGGCGAAGCGAAACTCCAAGCTCATATTCTTTTTGGAAAGCCCAACGATACCTTGAATTGGATGCATATTGTGGTTTCAAACGTTTCACAAATACATGCCGGCTTTCATAACGTGCAGAAATTGCATCACAGGTTGTTCCGGTAGTCTTTATCGGTTTCTCGTGCGTAAGATAGTCCGAGAAGTTTGACACCGGGTTTTCTGAATATCCGCTTTCAATAAAAGATGTATTTTTTCTCTTTTCCATTATATACCTAATTCGTCTTCCCTTAAAAGGAAAGTAATAACACCCAGGAAAATAATACCGTTCTCATCTTCCCATTGTCTTGAACTGCCATCCAATATTACTATTTTTTTGAAAAAATCACCGGTTTTCTTTAAAGAAAAAGTTTCTTGTGCAAGTTTTTCTTTTGTATCCACATTCAAAGCAGACTGTATGTATATCTTTTCCTTCCCGGTGTTTAAGACGAAATCTATTTCATATTGAGATTGGATTCTTTTACCGTCAGCAACCCTGGTATGTTCCACAACACCCACATCTACATTATAACCTCTTCTCAAAAGTTCGAGATAAATCAGATTCTCCATGAGATGAGATTTTTCCTGTTGACGGAAATTTAATCTGGCGTTTCTAAGGCCCAAATCCATGGCATAATATTTCAGCGTATTGTCGAAATATCTCTTCCCCTTTACATCAAACCTTTTTGCTCCTATAAAGAGGAACGCATCCATAAGATAGTCAAGATATTTTTTCACGGTATGGTCAGAGGTATTTCTCTTCATCAGAGAGGCTGCTGTATTTGCAAGTTTATGTGGATTTGTAAGGCTTCCTACCGAAGAACACAAGGCGTCAATCAAGGCATCAAGAACTTCATCTTCCTGAAGCTTATATCTCTCCTTTATATCTTTGATATATACATTCTTAAACAAATCAGCGAGATATCTTCTCTTTTTTGCATCATCATTTTCAAGAACTGCCAGAGGCATTCCCCCGTAGGTGAGATATTCTTCAAATGCATCTGTTTTTTCTCTTCCTGATACAGGATAAAACTCCCGGAATGAAAATGGAAATACTTTTATTTCTGAACCTCGGTCCCTGAAATTTGTAACAATATCTGTTGAAAGCATTTTTGAATTCGAACCGGTAACATATACATCGAGATTAGGTCGAACCATAAGGTCGCTCAATATATCATAGAAGGTTGTATATAACAGTTCCCTCTCTTCTTGAGGCACGAGGCTTTCATCAATATCCGAATTCTTTATTTTATAACAAAGCTGTATTTCATCTATAAAGACATAATATTTCTTTGAATCATCTTTGCTCTCTGACAGGATATGTTCATAAAGAGCAATAGGGTTTCTGTATTTTAAATCTCGTTGCCTGTCAAGGGAGATTTCTATGAAGGAATCTTTGGATACTCCCTCTTCCAGAAGATGATTCTTATAAAGATTAGACAGCAAGAAAGATTTACCGGACCTTCTTATACCGGTTATTATCTTAATCTTCCCATTCCATCTAACTTTATATATCTCTTTAATGTATTCTTCTCTCTTGATTATCATGTCAAAATAAGTTTTTAGTGCAAAAATTGTCAAATATTCGACTATTTTTGCAACGCAAATTTAATAATCATTTAGGAATAAGGCAAATGAGATAGGTTACTTTAAAGTGAACAGAATGGATTGGAAAGTTCTTTGGTTTGTCTACGGGTGCATTTACCTTTGCCAACATAAAACAAAACCAAATGGAAACCGAAGAACTGATTGCTTTGACACCATCTGAATTTTATGCGATTCAGCAAAAGAGAAGGCAAGAAAATGAAAAAGAATCTGCCCGTGTTAAAGAATATTTTCGCAACCTTCTTTTACAAGCTTTGAAGGAGGATATCGAGAAAGAGAAGGTGATGATATGTGAAACACGCCTTTCCGTATCCCGGTTACTAAGAAGCGAAGGAATCCGAACTATAATTATAGACATTACTTTTTCATTCAGGATACATCCTACCGTTCGTATCATTTTTCCCACCGGATTGGAAGTTGAGATAGAGATTATGATATGTAAGATACCAGCTTTAGAAACTCGGATTTTGCCAAAAGATACAAATGATTTCCAAAGGTTAAAGACTTATCTTTCAGACTGGGAATCTCGGTCAACCTATTTTCCAAGAAAAGGAGAACCTGACATGGTCTTATTTAAAGTGGAAGACTATGCCGGAAAATCTATAAAAGAGATGTGTGAGACCACAGTCTCTAAAATAGAAGAAATAGTTGGCACAGATATAAAACTGAAAAATTAAAACTCAAAATATAAGAAATAACCAATACTCTAAATTAAACAAACATGAAACTATTAAATTATTTTGGAATTGCAACGCTGGCCATAATAATGGTGGCCTGCGGTGGGAAGAAGGTTCAGGATAGTGAGGAAGAAAGAACCGAAAATGAAAATGAAGTGACTTTGAAAGTAGAGTCTCAACTTGGTGAACTGGGAGAATTTATTTCGACCATAAATGAGGATGTGGTACTAAAATTGGAAGAACAGGAATATACTAAAGATTGGTATTTTGTAAAGGGTGCATTCACTTTTGATGTGCCCAATAGTTTTAAGAGTACAAAAGAAGTGGATTTGAACCTTACTATTCTGGATAAAGACCATGTTAAAATAACTAAGCTGGAAAGCATAACCCTTCCGGCAACCCCCAAAAATGGAAGTTATGTTCTATTCCGAGGGAACACAATAGGAGAATTGCAAGCTACTTATTCTCAACAAAATGTGGATGAAGATTGGAAAAAAATAAAAGAAAAAGGTGTATATGCCCTTCTAACTCCTTACTATGAGAATGCGGAATATTCCTTATATTCAAACCAAATTTCGAAGGAAAATGAGGATTCAGGTACCGACAGCTGGGATAAACTTCTTGACCAATATGAAGGGTTGGTTAACAAATACATTTCTTTGACAAATAAACTCAAAAACGGGGATTATGAAGCATTGGCAGAGGGTTACCAATTAATAGACAAGGCAGAGGAACTTGATCAAAAATTCAATAATGCGGAAGAAGAAATGTCTTCCTCTCAATGGAAAAGGTATATGGAGTTAAATACGAAAATGGCAAATGCAATGAAGTCATTAATGGAATAATAAAACAATAACTATCATCTTCCTTGCAGTCTACCCTATTTGGACTGCAAGGAAGAAAACTGGTTATGAATGGGCCGATGCTTCCACCTTCCGAAAAATAACTGCAACAGGAATGTTGTAACCCCAAATTGGAAACAAGAATGTTCCCACCCCTAAAAATAAAAAGAAATGAATATACCCAAGTTTGATCCGGAACGAGTGTTCATTCTGACTATGAATTTGCTTTGAAAATCTTGGCACAAGCCAACTAAAGCAGTTGAGGTTGTCTACAGCAGGGAATTAAAAACCGCTTAACTTTATGATTTTATTATCGTTAAGCGGTTTAAGGCGGAGGGAACGAGATTCGAACTCGTGGTAGGATTACTCCTACGACAGTTTAGCAAACTGTTGGTTTCAGCCACTCACCCATCCCTCCTGAAAGATGTTCGGTTTGTTGTATGGTTGTTGATGTATGGGCTTCGATGAAACGAGTGCAAATTTAAGCACTTTTGTTTATTTTTCAAAATATTTCTATTATTATTTGCTGTTAGCAGTTTTTTAGATCCGGTATGTGTTCTTTTTGTTTGTTTGCGAAACGCTAATGTCTGACGTTTTCATGTCGATGACCGGAACAAGCCTGTAGACGCTAATCTCCCCGGAGAGGATATAAAATACCGGTCGATATCTACAAACAGAAACCGACCGGATTCAATTAGCTTTTTAAGACGGTGGTATGTCTACGACTGTGGAATCACATATACAACGGCCAAACGAAAAAATAGAGTCTCGACCGTTAATCGAAAGACTCGATGGATTCCATCATCTTGATGGCATCGATATATTTTGCGATTCCTTCTGCCACTTTCTTTGCATCCTGCATGGCGTGTACCACTGTTGCCTGACGGTTGGCAACATCTCCGCCGGCAAATACACCTTTACGAGTGGTCATGCCGTAGGGGAATTCCCGTGTTAACACATAGCCCCTCTCGTCTGTCTCTATTCCATCGGTGGAGTCCACAATCCTTGAGGCAGGAGCAGATCCGACGGCCAGGATGAGATTGTCAAGCGGCATCACTTTTTCTTCATCACCGCTCTTGATTGTGATGGATTTAAGTTTGTAGCCCTCAGCCCCCTCAACATTTACCACTGAAGTGTTCCAGAGGAAATTCACTCCCTCTTTCACAGCATCGTCATATTCAGCCTTTAGAGCTGCCATCTTGTCGATATCACGATGATAAATCACAGTCACTTCCGAAGCTCCCATTCTCAAAGCTGTGCGGGCAGCATCCATAGCTGTGTTTCCACAACCGATCACGGCAACCTTGTCGCCATCGCCAATCACTACCTCATCACGGGAGATATAGCCGTTTTCAAACATTCCCACACGACGCAGGAATCTGATGCCCTGACGCACGCCGGGATGGTTGATACCCGGGATGTCGAGACGTTTAGGCACACCGGTGCCTGTGCCCATAAATATTGCGTCGAAGCCCATTTCAAACAGTTTGTCGACAGTGAAATCCTTGCCGATAGTGGTGTTGAGATTAAACTTCACTCCCAGATTCTCTATCTTTTTGATTTCACGGTTGACCACCTCTTTCGGCAAACGGTATTCCGGTATTCCGAACATCAGGACGCCACCGGCTTCCGGTTCCATCTCAAATATCTCTACGGAAAAACCTTGGCGTGAAAGGTCGCCGGCAATGGTAAGACCGGCCGGACCTGAACCAATTACAGCCACTTTGCCTCTGGTCTTTTCCGGGATATTCTCATGACGCCACCCGGCCTCGGCATCGAAGTCGGCCACGAAACGTTCGAGCTTGCCAATCTGTACCGCGGTATCTTTCTTGCCACGGATACAATTCCCTTCACATTGGCGTTCATGGCCGCATACTCGGCCACAAACTGCAGGAAGGTTACTACGGTTGTTGATTATTGTCATCGCATTGCCGAAGTTACCCATTGCGAGCTCGGCAATCCATTCAGGTATATCGTTACTGATAGGACACCCTTTCTTACATCCGGGCACCTTGCAATTCAAACAGCGTTGAGCCTCTTTTATGGCTTCTGCCAGCGAGAAGCTTTCCGACACTTCTGTGAAATTATTCATTAGAAATTCAGTTTTGTAGTTTTACAAAATCTTTTTAACCCTTATATCTCTTTTTTGAGATCATTTTTCCCGGTCAGCCGACCACAACATTGACAATACGTCCCGGAACTACGATCACCTTCTTGATTGTTTTCCCTTCGAGCCACCTTGCCGCTTCGGGAGATTCAAGCACAGCTTTCTCCACTTCTTCTTTCGGAGAATCTGCTGCCACATCCAGCATGAAACGAGTCTTCCCGTTGAAGCTGACAGGATATTTCACCGTGTCTTCCTTAAGATATTCCTCGTTAAATTCAGGCCATGCGGCATCTGCCACACTACCATCATGGCCCAGCTTATGCCAGAATTCCTCGGCAATGTGAGGAGTGAAGGGTGCTATGAGGCGTGTGAAGATATCCATAGTCTCCCGGTTGACAGATTTCTGTGCTCCAAGTTCATTGAGCGCCACCATAAAGGCTGCCACTGAAGTGTTGAAAGAGAAATTCTCGATATCCTGGGTCACTTTCTTGATTAGCTTATGCATCGTCTTGAGTTCCTCAGGCGTCATCGGCTTCTGTTCAGCCTCCAACGCTTTGTGGAAATGGCCCCAAAGTTTTTTCAGGAAGCGGTTGGAACCGTCGATACCGTTTGTGTCCCATGGTTTCGACTGCTCAATGGGACCGAGGAACATTTCGTAGAGACGGAGAGTATCGGCTCCATATTTCTCTACGATGTCATCGGGATTAACCACATTAAACATCGATTTCGACATCTTTTCCACGGCATAACCGCATATATATTTCCCATCTTCAAGGATAAACTCAGCATTTTCGAATTCAGGGCGCCATTTTCTGAACGCATCGAGATCGAGCTGATCGTTGTTCACCATGCTTATATCCACTCGGATGGGAGTGACATCATACTGATCCTTGAGGCCTTTGCTCACAAAAGTATTGGTGTCTTTCACCCTGTAGACAAAACTGCTACGCCCCTGGATCATACCTTGGTTCACGAGCTTCCGGTAGGGCTCATCTTTCACTACCTTGCCAAGGTCGTGGAGAAACTTATTCCAGAAGCGGGAGTAAATAAGGTGGCCGGTGGCATGTTCGGATCCCCCTACATATAAGTCGACATCCTGCCAATAGGCATTTGCCTCAGGGCTAACCAAAGCTTCATTGTTGTGGGGATCCATGTAACGCAGATAGTAGGCGCTTGAGCCGGCGAAACCGGGCATCGTGCAGAGCTCTATCTGATATCCTTCGGGAGTCTTCCAGTTTTTTGCGCGACCCAGGGGAGGTTCACCTTCAGCAGTGGGCAGATAGGCATCCACTTCGGGCAACTGTAATGGAAGGAGATCCTCATCCATAGGATAAGCTATACCATCTTTATAATAGATGGGGAAAGGTTCACCCCAGTATCTTTGACGCGAGAAGATTGCGTCGCGCAGACGATAATTCACCTTCACTTTGCCAATCCCCTCTTTTTCGATAAATTTCTTAGTGGCGGCGATAGCCTCTTTTACGGTAAGACCGTTTAGATTCAGCTTATCATTAGCAGAATTCATCATTATCCCCTCCTTGGCATCAAAACTCTCCTCGCTGACATCGGCACCCTCGATAAGAGGAATGATGGGGAGGTTGAAATGTTTTGCGAAAGCATAGTCGCGGGAATCGTGGGCCGGCACAGCCATGATTGCGCCTGTGCCGTATCCGGCAAGCACATAGTCGCTTATCCAGACAGGTATTTGTTCACCCGAAATAGGATTGAGGGCATAACTGCCGGTGAAGACACCGCTCACCTTCTTTTCAATCTGGCGCTCCCTCTCGGTCTTTTTTGCCACAGCCTCAAGGTAGCGGTCTACCTCCTCGCGCCGGTCGGGAGTCACGAGCATATCCACATACTTAGATTCCGGAGCCAGCACCATGAATGTGACTCCAAAAGCTGTATCGGCCCTGGTCGTGAAGATTTCAATATCGAAATCCTTACCCACAACGGGGAATCTCATTTCAGCACCCTCGCTGCGGCCTATCCAGTTTTTCTGGGTCTCCTTAAGGGAATCGCTCCATTGGAGAGAGTCGAGTCCCTCGAGCAACCTTTGGGCATAGGCAGAAACTCTGAGCAGCCACTGAGTCATCACTTTCTGCTCAACGGGATAACCACCTCTGACGCTAAGGCCTTCGCTCACCTCATCGTTGGCAAGCACAGTCCCAAGTTTTTCACACCAGTTTACAACACTCTCTCCCTGATAGGCAATTCGATAGTTCATCAGCACATCGGCTTTCTCTTTCTCGCTGAAGTTCTTCCATTCTTCAGCAGTGAAGCTCAATGGTTTAGACTCGGCTGCATGGAGATTTGCAGTGCCCTCCTTTTCGAAATGGGCAATCAGTTCCGAAATAGGGCGCGCTTTCTGCTGCTCGGTGTTGTAGTAGGAATTGAACATTTGGAGGAAAGCCCATTGTGTCCATTTATAGTAAGCCGGGTCGCAGGTGCGCACCTCACGGCTCCAGTCGAAAGAGAATCCGATTTTGTCGAGTTGATTGCGATAGCGGGCTATATTCTCCATTGTGGTTATCTCGGGATGTCTGCCGGTCTGAATGGCATATTGTTCGGCCGGAAGTCCGTAGGCATCATAACCCATAGGATGAAGCACATTGAAACCCCTCTGTCTTTTATATCGGGAATAGATATCACTGGCTATATAACCTAAGGGATGGCCCACATGGAGACCCGCCCCGGAGGGATAGGGAAACATGTCGAGCACATAGAATTTCTCTTTGGAAGGATCCTCTTTCACCTTATAGGTGTTATTGTCTTTCCATGTTTTCTGCCATCGTTGTTCAATCTCCTGATGGTTGTAGTTATTGTCCATAGTAGGGACGCGGCGTGCCGCGTGGAATATGTTTTTTTACTATTGTTATTTTTGTTGTGTCAACTTTATCTGTTGAGGATAAGCATAGCGTCGCCGTATGCTCCGAACTGATATTTCTCCTTTACAGCCACATCGTATGCCTTCATGACATGTTCATAGCCTCCGAAGGCGGCTACCATCATGAGCATCGTGCTGAGGGGCAGATGGAAATTGGAAACCATCGAATTGCACACTGTGAAATCATAGGGAGGGAAGATGAATTTGTTGGTCCATCCTTCGTAGGTCATGATATGGCCGTTCATACATACGGCAGTGGCGATGGCCCGGAGCACGCTTGTGCCGACGGCGCAGACATTCTTATCGTTGTCTTTCGCCTCGTTGACCATATCCACAAGAGTCTCATCCACATACATCTCCTCGCTGTCCATGCGGTGTTTGGTGAGATCCTCCACATCTATATCCTTGAAGTTGCCTTGTCCGCTGTGGAGAGTGAGGAATCCTCTCTCCACTCCTTTTATTTCCAGACGCTTCATAAGTTCGCGACTGAAATGGAGACCGGCAGCCGGAGCCATCACCGCACCTTCATTTTTTGCGAAGATACACTGGTAGCGGTCCGCATCCCATTCCTCGACGGCACGGGTGATATATTCCGGCAGAGGAGTCTCGCCCAAAGAATAAAGGATCTCCTTGAATTCGCTGTGAGGCCCGTCGTAGAGGAATCTGAGTGTGCGGCCTCGGGCTGTGGTATTGTCAATCACCTCGGCTACCATCGAATCGTCTTCCCCAAAATAGAGCTTGTTGCCGATACGAATTTTCCGGGCAGGCTCCACAAGCACATCCCAGAACTTATTCTCAATGTTAAGTTCGCGGAGCAGGAACACCTCGATACGGGCGCCGGTCTTCTCCTTGTTGCCGTAAAGTCTTGCCGGAAACACTTTAGTGTCGTTAAAAATCATTACATCGCCGGCATCGAAATAGTCGATGATGTCTTTGAAAATACGATGAGTGATTTCCCCTGTTTTGGCGTCGAGCACCATCAGACGACATTCATCGCGGTTATCCGACGGATACTGCGCTATCAGATTGTCTGGCAGTTTGAATTTGAATTGTGATAATTTCATTTCTTATTACTCATTATAACTCCCCGGCAAAATTGAACCTCACCGAGGTCCGGGAGTTTTCTTCTTTATAAATTATTTTTGTCGATATTTTCCGGAGTTTGATAATTATCCGGGAAAGAGAGCGGTTCAGAAGCAATCTTATCCACTGTTTCCTGAATCGAGAGGCAATCATTGATATTGTAATCTCCTACCCGGGTTCGTTTCAATCCCACAAGATGGGCCCCGCTCTTTAAGGCCAAGCCGAGATCGCGGGCGAGGGCCCTTATATAAGTGCCTTTACTACATACGACCCTAAACCTCAATATATTGTCTTCAAAAGACAGGAATTCAATCTCAGGGATAAATATCGGTTTGGCCTTAAGTTCAATTTCATCGCCTTTCCTTGCGAATTTATAAGCCCTTTTCCCCTCGACCTTAACGGCTGAAAAAAGAGGAGGTACCTGCATTGACTCACCTTTGAAAGACTCAAGGACAGCCCTGACAGTCTCTTCATCGATATGGGAGGTGGGATAAGTGGCGTCTACTTTTGTTTCCAGGTCGAAACTTGGTGTCGTTTCCCCGAGTTTCACGTCGGCCACATATTCTTTCATACCGCTTTGGAGCTCTTCGATTCTGCGCGTTGCTCTCCCGGTGCAAATGAGAAGCACCCCCGAAGCAAGGGGATCAAGCGTGCCGGCATGGCCAACCTTGAATTTCCTGACATTCAGGCGACGCTGGATTGCGCCTCTGATACGTTTCACGGCATCAAAGGAAGTCCAGCCTAAGGGTTTGTCGACGGCTAATATTTCTCCGGTTATGAAGTCCAATGTTATTAAATAAGGTTTAGATTCTTTTTTCCCGATTAATCGAGATTAATCTTTTTTTATCTTGATTATTCTTGATTTTTAAATTAGTGGAGTTATCTCCAGAGGATACAAACTATACCCATCACGACGCAATATATCGAAAACCAGACGAGCTTTCCCTTCCTGACGAGTTCGATCATCCATTTACAAGCACAGCAGCCAACCACGAAAGATGTGAAGAAGCCGATTAACAGGCAACCAACTCCCACGCTCGTATCCCCTTGTTGAGCCGGGTCATTGACGAGTTTAAACAGATCAAGAAGTGCCTCTCCCAATATCGGGATTATTACCATCAGGAATGAGAAATAAGCCACTTGCGAACGCTTATCGCCGATCATAATACCTGTGGCGATGGTAGTGCCCGAACGGCTCAGACCGGGAAGGACGGCCAGAGCCTGTGCGCATCCTATAATGAATGCATCAACCCAGGATATATCCCTCCCTTTTTCAGCAGGCACCGTTTCCTCCTTTTCCACTATCTTGCCGTTTTCCCGGACAGCCACAGGCCACCTGTCGGAAAAGTGGGCGAAAGCCAGCAGGGCTGCCGTGACGATAAGACAGACACCTACCAGAAGAAGACTCCCACCGAAAAATTCCTCCACATAATCCTTTAAAACGAAACCTACAAAGGCAATCGGCACACAGGAGAGAAGAATCTTCCAGACCATGTAATAGTCGGAGTCACGACGGAAAGTGAGAAACGAGACGAGTAGTTTCTTAAACATGTGCCACAACACTACAATGGTTGAAAGCACCGTAGCGGCATGGAGAATTATATCGAATTGCAGTATCTTATCGCTCGGGATATCGATTCCTAAGATTTCGCGGAATATTTCAAGATGTCCGCTGGAACTGACCGGGAGATATTCGGCAAGTCCCTGGACGATCCCCAGGATAAAGGCGTGGTACCACTCCATCGTATTACGTTTTTCGGTTTATGGTTTACGTTTAAACGTTTTATTGGGATTCCAGATTATCGCGAAAGCCATAAGGAGGAAACCGAGGAACGATAGTAAGGGTCCGACCACGATTCTGCGGGTACTGAAAATCTCCGGATTAAAGCCGTCAGGTTCCGAGCTTCCGCCTCCGCTCATGAAGAGATAGCCCAAAAGTATAAGTATGAGGCATCCTCCCATCATCCAGAAATTCACTCTGGAGAAAGGCTTTTCATTTTCCTTTGTTTTACGGATGCTTAACGGTTCCGCTTTCTTTTCTTGTCTGAGTTTTAAAGCCATAGCTTAAAAGTATTTGAGTCTGGAAACGCAGGAGTTTCCAATGACTATGAACGAATCAGCTCGTCGTAGTCTTTGCTTAGATAATGGGAAGTAGCCAGTGCTGCGGCTACGCAACAAATAAGGGGGCCGGCAAAGAGCATTCCTCCGGCCACACATGCATATAGCCCCCAGCTGATATAGTGGGCCACATCGTTCCAACCGATATGGGGGGCTGCTGCAAGCGACACGGCAAGTATGGCGGCAGCAATAAAAGCAGCCACGAGTCCGGCAATCATATTATTGATTACAAAGGGTTTCCGGATAAAGCCATTAGTTGCGCCCACGAGTTGCATGGTGTGAATAGTGAAACGTCTGGCATAGATTGACAGATGCACAGTGTTGTTGATCAGAACAAAAGATATAATGACCATAACAAATGCCACAATCCCGAGGATAATTGCCAGACTACGGATATTTGCGTTCATCGCCTCGACCATTTCTGCATCCGGCAAAGCCACATCATCCACTCCCGGAATAGTTTGGAGATACTTTCCGATATTATTCAAGGAGTCGGGGGAGGAATAATCGGCATTAACGCGGAAATAAACCTCCGGTGAAAGGGGATTGACACCGAAAAGAGTCTCCAGGTCTTCCCCGGTTTCCTCTTGCCAATCTTTGATAGCCTGGGTCTTACCGATATATCCTGCATCTATGACGTAAGGGAGTTCCGACAGATTCCCGACCACTTTACTGGCATAACTATCGCTCACCGAATCATTCATCACGAGACTCACTTCGAGTCTTTCCCGAATGTTGCGGCTCTCTTTTTGAGAACTAAGAGTAATGAAGGTGATAATGCCTACGAGTAAAAGCACAAGTGAGACGCTCACCATAGTGGTGAGATGAGCGGCCCAATAAGAAATTTTTACTTCACCGGAATCTTTCACGCTTTAAACGGGTCTTTTCATAAGAGAGTGGCCACGCGTGGCTGTCTCTCAACAGATTCACTTTGCAAAGTTAATGATTCGACACCCCCCTTGTCAAGAGTTTTCACCAAAAAAACGCTCACAAGGCTTTTGAAATGTATCGATTAATGAGCATCGAGCCAGTTGGAAGCCACGCCACTTGATGCGGTCAGCACCACTTCACCCTTGTAGGCATCCTCCATGCACCGCGTGACAATCTCCTGCACCACAGGCAGTTCCTCCGGAATGACATCGAAATTCAACTCATCATGCACCTGCATAATCATCTTGGATTTCAGCTTTTTCTCCCGGAATTCCCTATAGATATCCACCATGGCGACCTTTATGATATCGGCAGCCGACCCCTGGATAGGAGCGTTGATGGCGTTACGTTCCCCATAACCTCTCACCACCGGATTTTTGCTGTTGATATCCGGAAGCCGGCGTTTTCGACCCATCCTTGTGGAGACATAGCCGTTATCGCGAGCCCATTCCACAGAGTCATGCATGTATCGCTTGATAGTTGGGAACGTCTCGAAATAATTGTCTATTATCTGCTTTGCGTCACCTCTCGGGATCCCGAGACGGTTGGCAAGACCGAAAGCCGAGATACCGTATAATATTCCGAAATTAGCTGTCTTTGCGTGGCGGCGCTCATCGGCCGTTACTTCTTCCGGGTTTTTGTGGTAGATCTTAGCGGCTGTAATTGCATGGATATCATCACCTTTCCTGAAAGCATCGAGCATAGTCTCCTCATGCGCAAAATCAGCCACGAGCCGGAGTTCTATCTGCGAATAGTCGGCCGAGAGGAAAAGATGACCTTCGTCGGCGATGAATGCACGGCGTATTTCGCGTCCTTGATCCTCTCTCACCGGTATGTTCTGAAGATTGGGAGCCGATGAAGAGATTCTCCCTGTGGCGGTTACGGTCTGATTGTAGACGGTATGCACCTTCCCGGTAGCCGGGTTTATGGCGGCCGGAAGCGCTGTGAGGTAAGTGTTGAGAAGTTTTTTTAGTTGACGGTGTTCAAGTATCTTGTTTACAATCGGATTCTTGCCGGCCACCTTTTCAAGAACATCCTCGCTTGTGGAATATTGGCCGGTCTTGGTTTTCTTGGCTTTCGGGTCAAGTTGCAGCTTGTCGAAAAGAATTTCTCCCACTTTGGATGGGGAACCCACATTAAACTCTTCTCCGGCAAGTTCAAAGATCTCCTTCTCCAGGTTTCCAAGTCTCTCTTCCAGGGTTTTTGCGGCGTCATTGAGCGCCTCCACATCAAGTCTGACCCCTTGAATCTCCATTTCAGCAAGAACTGTAGAAACCGGGAATTCCACATCATAAAGAAGAGTTTTCATATCCTCTTTTTCCACTTCCTTTTCAAACACAGGTTTAAGCCTCAGCGCGATTGCAGCTTCTTGGCAGGCATAATCGGCCACTTCATGGAGGGTTGAAATCCCGCTTTTAGCTCCTCGTTTTACGTTAAACACAGGCTCTGACGGCATTGTATGTCCCAGATATTGGGCTGCCAGGGTGTCAGCGGCGTGACGCATTTCCGGCTGGATCAGGTAATGAGCCAGCGACACATCAAAATAATTTTCAATAGCCGGAGCCTCATCATTACGAAGACGGTGGGCAAGCACATAGTCCCGTTTCGCACTGAATGTAACTTTCCCGATATCCTTTCGGGCCATTATGTCAAGCACGAAGCTAATTGCCTCGACGTGATCGGCAGGGAAATAATAAGCTTCAGTTTCCGAAACAGCCAGAGCGGCACCTGCTATGACAGCCTCCATATCGTTTTCACCGTCGGCAAGGAAGCAAAGGCCGCAAATGGCTCCGGTGAATTTTTGAGCCACATCTCCCGGACTTATAAATTCGGTGGCTTCCATATCCTCTCTCTTGTCTCCCACGATTTTCCAGGTGATGGGGCGATCATCGGCTTTCACTTTCGGCTGTTCTTTTTCTTCCTCTTCAAAATCAAAAAGACCCCCTGTGAACCCTGTCTTCCTGTCGGAGGACCCTCCCAGACGCTTCTCCACTCTTTCTTTGAGGGAACGGAATTCAAGTTCCTTGAAGATGGCGAAGAGTTTCTCCGTGTCTTCCGGTTTTCTTACGAGATCTTCCGGTTTCTCATCAATGGGAACATCGGTGCGGATTGTAGCGAGGAAATAAGAATCAAGTATCTGCTGCTTATTTTCCTCCACCTTTTTCTTCACGGCCCCCTTCAGTTCGTCGGTACGGTTAAGCAATTCCTCTACGCTTCCGAAATCATTTATCAGTTTGACGGCTGTTTTCTCACCGATACCGGGACACCCCGGGATATTATCGATTTTGTCGCCCATGAGCGCGAGGAGGTCGATCACTTGTCGAGTGTTCTGAATGCCATAGCGCGCACACACTTCCTCTTCGCCCCTTAATTCAAAATCCTGTCCGCGATAAGAAGGTTTGTATTGCAGAATATTAGGACTCACGAGCTGGCCGAAATCCTTATCAGGAGTCATCATGTAGGTAGTGAAACCCTCTTTTTCAGCAAGTTTTGACATGGTGCCGATTACGTCGTCGGCCTCAAAACCCTCCACCTCCAGGATTGGTATGTTGTAGGCCTTGATAATCTCTTTGATAATTGGCACGGAGAGTTTGATATCTTCGGGAGTTGACTCTCTCTCTGCCTTGTAGGAAGCATCGGCTTCACTGCGGAAGGTGGGACCCTGCGGGTCGAATGCTACGGCTATGTGTGTGGGTTTCTCTTTGCGGATAATCTCCTCAAGGGTATTGACAAATCCGAATATTGCAGAGGTATTGAATCCGCCTTGAGTAAGCCTCGGCATTTTTATCAATGCATAATAGGCTCTGAAAATTAATGCGTAGGCATCAAGCAGGAATAAACGCTTTTCGGTCATGGGGAATGGGAATTTTAGTCGGAAGAGAGGTGGGTTCCGGGGTTATTTTACTTTAAAAGTTTTTCGGTGGTGAGGAGTCAAGCCAAGTAGGGCAATGGCATCGCGATGGGCTTTTGTGGGATAACCCTTATTTATTTTCCAGTCGTAGCCGGGGAATTCCTCTGCAAGCCGGTTCATGAGTTCGTCACGATGTGTTTTCGCAAGTATTGACGCGGCAGCAATAGACATATATTTCCCGTCGCCTTTCACTACAGTTGTGTGGGGGATTTCTTTGAAAGGTTTGAAACGGTTGCCGTCCACGAGGATATGTCCGGGTGTAAGTTTAAGAGCCTCAAGGGCTCTGTGCATTCCGAGAATCGAGGCATTGAGGATGTTTATTTCATCTATCTCCTCCGGTGAAACCATAACGACAGCCCATGCTAAAGCTTTTTCCTCGATAATTGGCCTGAGTTGTTCCCGTTTTTTTTCAGAGAGTTTTTTACTATCGTCAAGACCAGGGCAGGAAAAATCAGAAGGAAGAATCACAGCTGCACATGCCACGGGTCCGCACAGGCATCCACGCCCGGCTTCGTCGCATCCGGCTTCGATAAGCTCTTTATGCATATACGGCTCAAGCATGGGAGTGGAGGAACGGGGAATTATGAGATTTACTTGTCGCGAGAGATGATGTAGTCAAAAAGCTGGAGGAAGGTTTCTTTCCACTCTGAATCGGGATATATTTCGAGTAGCTTTTCCGCTTCCGACTGCATTTCCCTCATTTTGGAAAAAGCATATTCAATGCCGTCGTATTCCTTGGCAAAGTCAATCAATATGCCGATTTCCTTTTCGTTGAGATCACCTTTCATAAGCATCTCCTTGACGCTTTGTGAGATAGGTTCGGGGGCGGTGTGGATTGCATGAAGCAAAGGCAGCGTCACCTTTCCTTCACGAAGATCATTTCCGGTGGGTTTCCCTATCAAAGGGTTAGAGAAATAGTCGAAAATATCATCGCGTATTTGAAAACACATCCCTAACAGTTCAGCATATTGTGCGAGGGGTTCATATTTCTTTCTATCGACTCCGACAGCTTCTGCTCCCATTTTCACGCAATTTCTAAAAAGGCTTGCAGTCTTTTTGCGTATCATTGAGAAATAGTGGCTTTCGTCAAGGTGATGGTCGCGCACATTACAGATCTGCTCCACTTCTCCTATGGAAAGCTCCTTTCCGAGATCGGAAAGTGAGGAAATTATCGAAAGGTTGCCGGTGCGTATTCCTGCTGCGAGTGCATTTGCCACGAAATAGTCGCCCACGAGCACTGCAATATGGTTTCCCCATTGGTTGTTGACAGTGGCGTTACCACGTCTTAGAGCCGTTTCATCCACCACATCGTCATGAATCAGGGAAGCGTTATGGAGCATCTCGAGAGCAGCTCCGGCATGAAGCACATGTTGATTCACGTCGCCAAAGAATTTGGCGCTTAGAATCACCATTATAGGTCTTATTTGCTTCCCTTTTGTAAGCAGGTAATTGCTCACGACTGTATCCATCAGTTCATTGTCTGAGGATAATGATTCCCGTATGATGGCATTCATCTTTGCCAGCTCGGGCTCAATTCTTTGTTGAATTTTGGCAAGCCTGTCCATAACACTGCAAATATAATGAATTCATCGGAATAATATAATCCGTCTGCCCAAAAGCAGCTATTAGGGCAATGTGGACAGATGCCGACACTCGGGATGGATATTAGCGGAATAGGGCCCAGGAGGGGGAAGAAAGATAGAGGGGGAGGGAAGCCGTCGGGACTGTGAGACGGCATTGATTCCATAGTTGGATTTCGAGAGGATCGAAAAGGGTTGAATCACAATCAAATGTGGGAGGAACAGGACTCATGCAGACAATTTCAGAGAGGTTGTCACATCCTGTAAAGATCAATTCTCCGAGCATGTTATGATTGGCGGGAAGAATGGCTTTGCGGAGATTCCTACAACTCGAGAAAGCATAGGATTCCAATTCCTGCATTGAATCGGGTATTGCCACTTCCTCCAATTTTTCGCAAAAACTGAAGGCATTCGACCCGATATGCTTAAGGCCTTCAGGCAAATTTATCTTTTCGAGATTGATGCAGTAGGCGAAAGCGTTGCGGGAGATGTCGTCTACACTTTGAGGGAGTTCCACATCCCGGAGATTCTCGTCCCAGGCACACATATAGGCCGGTATCAATTTCACTCCCTCAGGTATCTTGAGAGACTCGAGCGATATGCAATCCCTGAAAGCTCCCTCTCCTATCTCTTTGAGAGTGGAAGGGAGTGAGATAGATTGCAGAGACGTACAACCTAAGAAGGCATAATCACCGATTCGTTCGATACCCTCTTCGATAACAACCCTTTTCAGGCTATGGCAATCTGCGTATTCGTAATCTTCCACGGACGTTTTTCCGTTAAGACTACTGATAATGATATCCGAATTCCTCTTTGACATAGAACTTATGGAAGCTTCGGATAGCTCCACCTTGAAAAGAGGTGACTGCGACAGGGAGGACTGGAGTCCGAGGATTAAAAAAAGAAGGAAAGGGAAATATCTGTGCAATTTTAATAAATTTATATAAGACCTTGATAAGAATTGAGGAAAGGGTCTTAATTAACGGGGTCGGGGAGCGAATTCCGGAGGAAGGATATGGTCGGGATTTACCGTATCGGCAGCTGTCACCACTATTTTACTTGCACCGCGCCAAGGTACGGTGGCATAATATTTTTTATAGGTCACTCTGATAGGTTTCACATCCAGTAGAGCCTGCTTGAGGTTGGCAGCTGTCTCTGAGTCGGCCACCGAGAATACGAAGTCACGGCTATATACCCTTGTAGTGTCCATAAGTTCCTTATAGGGGATTAACGTCCCTTCATAGGTTTTGAAGATCATGCCACGTTTTTCGATACCCTCCACGTATCCGAATTGTGTAGCATCCTCTACATAGGGGGAGAAGAACCGTATCCAACACCCTATTACGAGGCCTACTACGATCACTCCACCGAGTATCCAAACCCAAAATGGGATAGGAGAATGACGGTGGAGATGGGCCCATTCCGATTCCTCCCGCTCCCAATATTCCGGATCTTCGGGGGTATAACGCGGCTTTTTCTCCTCATGAGAAGAAGTGTCGGCGGGTTGCTCGTTGTCGAAAACGTCTTTATCTTCTTCGATAGCCATTGGTTAAAAAATTTATTTCATGAGGTATACAAAACCTCTCATTCCGGGGGCATGCAACATGTCTACAACGCGTGCCTGCAATCGGAATAGGCGATAGCTGCCTGAATGAACGACACGAAGAGTGGATTAGGTTTCAAGACCGTGCTCTGGTATTCGGGATGATATTGAGTGCCTACAAACCAGCGTTTCCCTTCACCTTCCACCACCTCAACCAGTTTTGTGGCAGGGTTAATTCCGACACATTTGAGACCGGCATTTTCAAAATCCTTGCGATATTTCTCATTGAATTCATAACGGTGACGATGACGCTCACTCACTTTTTTCTTACCGTATGCTTTAGCCGGGATAGAATCCTCGGCAAGCTCACAATCGTAAGCCCCAAGACGCATAGTGCCACCTTTCTGAGATATATTTTTCTGTTCCTCCATCAGGTCGATCACAGGGAAGGGCGTGGCCGGATCCATCTCAATAGAGTTGGCACCCTTGAAATTCAATACATTTCGGGCATATTCTATAACCATACATTGCATTCCGAGGCAAATTCCGAAAGTGGGCACATCATTTTCACGACACCATTTGAGCGCCACGAGTTTACCCTCTACCCCACGTTTACCGAAACCGGGTGCGATAATTACCCCATCCATCTCTCCGAGCTTAGCAGCCACATCGCTGTCGGTTAGCTTTTCGGAATGAATGTAAGTAAGGATGAGTTTTCTGTCTAACCAAGCAGCGGCATGACTCAGAGATTCCGAGATTGATTTATAGGCGTCCTGAAGTTCCACATATTTGCCCACCAGAGCTATCTTAACCTCTTTCTCTGCATTATGAAGCTTCTCGAGGAAAAGATTCCAGTCTTTGAGATCGGGTTCTTTGGCGTTATCTATCCCCGTTTTTTCAAGCACGATATCGTCGAGATGCTGGTCGTGCATCATCAAAGGAACCTCATAGATGCTCTTTGCATCGAGGCTCTGGATCACGGCCTCGGGAGAAACATTGCAGAATTGGGCTACCTTGCGGCACATCTGCGGAGGAAGTTCCTTTTCTGTGCGAAGCACGAGCACGTCGGGCTGGATACCCGTCTGCTGAAGCATCTTCACGGAGTGTTGTGTCGGTTTGGTCTTAAGTTCTTTTGCCGCCTTTATATAGGGCACATAGGTTAGATGGATAAAGAGCGCATTCTTTCCCAGTTCCCATTTCAATTGTCTGACAGCCTCCAGATAAGGAGTCGATTCGATATCACCGACCGTTCCCCCTATCTCAGTGATGACGAAGTCATAGTCGCCCTCTTCTCCAAGACGTTTTACGCTTCGCTTGATTTCATCCGTGATATGCGGCACAATCTGCACCGTCTTCCCGAGGTAATCCCCCCGTCTCTCTTTCTCAATGACATCGCGATAGATACGTCCGGTGGTGACATTATTTGCCCGGCTTGTCTTTATGTTGGTAAACCGTTCGTAATGTCCCAGGTCGAGGTCGGCCTCATGTCCGTCGGAGGTGACGTAACATTCCCCATGCTCATAAGGATTTAAAGTACCGGGGTCAATATTGATATAGGGATCGAATTTCTGTACGGTCACGCTGTAGCCGCGCGAGAGTAGCAGACGTGCCAGCGAGGAGGAGATGATACCCTTACCCAAAGAAGACACCACGCCTCCGGTCACAAATATATATTTAGTCTCTTTCATTTTTCAATAGTTACAAAATTAATAAATCCTCCGGCAAAATAAGCTAAGACTTCATTATCTGACCCCTCGCTTCTCATAAAAGGCCACAAAAGCATTGTTGACGATTCTGATTCCACCGGGCGTGGGATAGTTGCCGGAGAAATACCAGTCGCCGGGATGACCCGGGATAGCTTTCCGCAGCCCCTCGAGACTCTGGAAAATCAGTCTCACCTCAGCCACTGTGTCGGGAGGTGTGAGCATCTCCGCCATCTTGGTGGCGATTTCCTGCTGCGAGAAAGGAGCGTAGATTGCTTTCACGCAGTTTTCCTGCAACTCGTCGGGCAAGGAAGCCATCTCCTTGCAACGTTCATAGACCCGGGTGATTATATCTCCCATTCCCCTCTCCCTGAGCAAAGCGATAGCGGCACGAAAAGCTGCAAACTCACTAAGGCTCGACATATCGATACCGTAGCAGTCGGGATATCTCACCTGAGGGGAGGAACTCACAACGATGATCTTCTTCGGATGCAGTCGGTCAAGAATGCGCAGAATGCTCTGTGTCAGAGTAGTTCCCCTGACGATACTGTCGTCGATCACCACAAGGTTATCGATGTTATTTTTCACGCAACCGTAGGAGACATCATAGACATGGGCAGCCAATTCGTCGCGCGCCTCTCCTTCAGTGATGAAAGTGCGGAGTTTTATATCCTTGATGGCTATCTTCTCTATACGGAGCTTTTGACCGATGATGTCACGGATACGTTGGTCCGTCAGTGCCCCACGGTCGCGGGCTTTCAGGATCTTCTCGGTCTTTAGCATGTCGAGATGACTCTGAAGTCCCTCCACCATACCGATGAAAGCCACTTCGGCTGTATTAGGTATGAAAGAGAAAACGGTGTTGTCGATATCGTTGCCAATCTTTTCGAGAATTTCCGGCACGAGCAGTCTGCCCAACATTTTTCTCTCCTGATATATGTCGGCGTCGCTGCCACGTGAGAAATATATCCTTTCGAATGAACACCTCTGATTCCGGCCCTCCGGCAGTATCCGGGCCAAATTCACCTCTCCCTTTGAATTGACAGTGATGGCGCATCCCGGCTGAAGTTCTTCCACATCTCTTCTTGCAATGTTGAAGACAGTCTGTAGCACAGGACGTTCGGATGCCACTACTACAACCTCATCATTCTTGAAATAGAATGCAGGCCGGATCCCGTTTGCGTCGCGGAGTGCGAAAATATCACCGGATCCGGTGGCTCCACATATCACATATCCTCCATCCCATGTTGGAGCGGCGGCTTTCAACACAGCCTCAAGGTCGATTTCCTCCTCGATTTTACGGGTGATCTCGCGTTCGGGCAACACGTCGCGGTATTGACGATACACGCGATGATTCTCCTTATCAAGGGCATATCCCAGTTGCTCGAGAAGCATCACAGTGTCGCTATAAATCCTGGGATGCTGGCCCTTCTCAATGACCCCACGGAAAATTTCGTCGACATTTGTCATATTGAAATTTCCGCAAAGCATAAGGTTGCGTGAACGCCAGTTGTTGCGACGCAGGAAGGGATGCACATAGCTCATTCCGGAGCGTCCCGTTGTGCTGTAGCGAAGATGCCCCAGATAAATCTCACCGATGAAAGGAGCCTCGCGTTCCACTACGTCGGGAGGGAGATTTTCAGCATGAATCTTGTCGAGCGCCGGACCGATTTTGTCGAAGATATCCCTGATAGCCTGGGTTCCAAGGGCCCTTTCGCGGAACACATATTCCGATCCGGGCATGGCATTTAACTTCACCACGCCGATGCCGGCAGCTTCCTGGCCACGGTTGTGTTGTTTTTCCATCAGGAGGTAGAGCTTCTTGAGAGCCCAAGAATAGCTCCCATATTTTTCTTTATAATACTCGATAGGCTTTAGAAGCCGGATCATCGCTATGCCGCATTCATGTTTTAGCGGTTCCATGAAGTGTCCTCCTTGTTAAGACCCCAAATTAAAGGGATAATTGAATACTTTTTGCAAAATTACAATTTTCCGCCACAACTCACCAATAAAAAAATTTTTTTCTTCTTTTGTAAGAATCAGAATTTCATATTATTTTTGCAATAGGGGGAATATTTTTGATTTCTCCCTATTTTTTTAACACCGGTTTATTCCTTATCCCATGAAAAAAACACACTCGTTTTCTCTCCTTGTTTACCTTGCGAGCCTCGCATTGTTGGGCTCGTGTGTCTCTACCGAGACTGTAGATGAGCCGGACACCGCGACCAATGGTGAGGAGACAACGTTAGTTTTGAATCTCAGCAAGCCGGCCGGGCTCGACACGCGTGCAGACGAGTCGCTTTATAAACTTAGATATGTGGCCAAGCTGTTTCAAGGCTCAAGCTTAGGCAATATCTCAACTCCGCAACAGAGGCAAGAGATAGCCGACGGGGATGGTAATGAAAACCAGATGGTGTTTAAGGTGACTCCCGACCTGGATTATATTATTCTCGTCTTTGCGGATTATATTCCGAAAGAGAGTCAGCCCGATGCCTCCGGCTGCTATAAAGATCATTTCTATGACACCAATACTGCAGGAAATACGAAACTTCATAAAGTTTACCAGACAAATATCGTGCCCGCAACGCCCATCAACAATTACACTGAAGTAGGGGAACAGTTCTTCAACAATCATAACTACGACTGTTTCTATGCGGCCACCGACGTGATCCATAAGAGCAAGGAGGAATACAAGACAAGTCTCGAATTAAAGCGGCTTGCCGCCATGGTGAAATTTGTAAACTCCTCCTCATCTACAGGAGAATACTCCTTCAAGATCAACAACCTCACTGTGGGATACCAGTTCGAGACCACTAACTCAAGGGCTTCCACCGAGAGCTTCGACGCCAACGCCTCGTTCAGCAAGAATATCACGGCTGAAGACAAAGACGTGGTGTTCTTTTATACCTTAGCCGATGCCACCGACAAGAAACTCAGCATCAGCTTCACTCCCACAGGCGGACAGAAACAGACAATCTCCAATATCCCGGTGACAAGTAATTATCAGACTTTAGTGAAATATTCCTTCCTGCCGGAACCCAGTGTTCCTGATCCCACTCCCGGGCCCGACACGAATCCCACCGAAGGAGATATCATCCTTAACCTCACTACTGCCGCCACGTGGCAACAAAAAGAAATGTGATGATAAAAGAAATATTGAAATTCAATGAGGAATTTGTGGCCCGCGAAGGCTACCGACCTTATGTCACCTCGAAATATCCGGACAAGAAGATTGCTATAGTGACATGTATGGATACACGTCTTGTGGAACTTCTTCCGGCTGCCCTGGGAATCAAAAACGGAGATGTAAAGATGATCAAGAATGCCGGGGGTGTTATCACAGATCCCTGGGATTCCACCGTGAGGTCTCTTCTTGTCGGCATATATGAATTGGGCGTCAACGAGATAATGATAATAGGACATACGGAATGCGGAGTGCAGGGAATGAAGGCAGAGGAAATGCTTCATCTTATGCGTGAGCGCGGGATATCCGAAGAGACGATTTCGATGGTGAGACGTTGCGGGGTTGATCTCGACAAATGGCTCACAGGTTTTGAAGAGACTGCCGGATCTGTGAAAGATTCCGTGGAACTCGTCAGGAATCATCCCTTAATGCCGGCTGATGTCAGGGTGGCAGGCTATATCATGGATTCCACCACCGGCAAGCTTGAATGTCTCTCAGCATAGCTTGCGGATATAAGGGGAGATCAGCGGAATATTTTCAAACCGGGCGATGATTGCTCCGTAGCAGAGCAACAGCAGAGTTCTGACAGTATAGACAGTCCAATCCGGGAAAATTCCTTCCATAATCATTCCGGCTACATAGAAAAGCCCTGCAAGCAGGGTATAACCGGCTATTCTCCCCACTTCATAAGGGAGGGGATAATAATAGCGTCCCAGAAAATAGCTAAGGAGCATCACCAAAAAATAAGAGATGAGGGCGGCCCATGCCGAACCCATATATCCGTATGGCACACCGATAAGCGGCACCAACCATACATTAAGGCCGGCCATGATTGCAAAACAGATTAGGGAGAGATACATCCCCCAGCGTGTGCGGTCGGTCAGCTTATACCATAGCGATAGATTGAAGAACACTCCGAAACAAAGTTCCGCTCCCATCATCACCGGCACTACCTGCAAACCGGACCAATAGGAGGGGGAAATGAAATACCTCACGAAGGGAAGATAAAACATGACGCCCAGAAATATCAGCCATCCGAAAATCACAAAATATTTCATTGCGTCGGCATACATCCGGGCGCTGCTCTCGCCGGCCCGCTTCGCTTGTGAGAAGATAAAAGGCTCGTAGGCATATCGGAATGCCTGCGTGAACATCACCATCACAATAGCAATCTTCATATTTGCCCCGTAGATACCGATCATGGAGCGAGCCGCCTCCTCATCTGAAATAAGATATGGGATAATAAGCTGCCCCATATTTTGGCTGAGCATCCCGGCGATAGCCAGAATCAGCAGAGGCCAGCTGTAGCCAAGCATCCGTTTGAGAAGACTCCACGCAAACCGCCATCGCCTACCGATAAGTTGCGGTGTAAGAAGAATGAGTATGGTATAGGATGAAATGATATTTGCCACAAATATCCAGCCGATACCGAAAGCATCGCCACCCATCGGCTGATAGAACCAAGAAATAAGGCCCGGATTAGTCTTCTCGATCTCCGGACACACAAGCAGGAAAAAGAGATTCAATCCGATATTGAGGGCAACGTTTATAAGCTTAATCCCTGCAAACCGCCATGAACGGTTCTTATATCTGAGATAGGCGAAAGGGAGATTACAGAATGCATCCACGGCCACAGTCGCCCCTATCAGCCAGACAAACAAAGATTGCTCGGGGAGTTTCAGACCTTCAGAGATGGGGTTGAGGAAGATAGTGAGAAGTATCAGAAACAGAAGGGAAGTTGTGCCCACTGAGATAAGGGAAGTGGTGTAAACTCTTTCGGGGTCATCTTCCTTGTTGGCAAACCGGAAGAAACCGGTTTCCATCCCATAGTTGAGGATTACGAGCATCACAGCCGTCACCCCATATAAATATGTCACTATTCCATATTCTTCCGAGGGGAAAAGATAGACATACAGAGGCACAAGACACCAGTTGAGAAACCTCCCGACGATGCTGCTCAGGCCGTATACGGCCGTATCCTTAGCCAATGCCTTTATGCTCATTCCTCAAACAGGCTTCCGGGCTTGTTGATCCTCTTTCTTTTCAGATGGGAATAGGCCAGGTCGGTGGCTTCCCTTCCTCTCGGAGTCCTTTTCAGAAATCCCTCTTTGATCAGGAAAGGCTCATAGACCTCTTCCAGAGTCCCCGCATCCTCGCCCAAAGCCGTTGCAATTGTTGTCAGACCCACGGGACCTCCCTGGAACTTATCTATTATGGTGAGGAGTATTCGGTTGTCGATCTCGTCGAGACCATAACGGTCGATATTCAGTGCCTCCAGGGCATGACGAGCAATATTGAGGTCGATTTCTCCGGAACCTTTCACCATCGCGAAGTCTCTTACGCGTCGCAAAAGAGCATTTGCCACACGTGGTGTGCCACGGCTGCGCATGGCAATCTCCATAGCCGCATCATCTGATATCTTCATTTTGAGAAGTCGCGCCGACCGCTTCACAATCCCTTGCAGGATATTGTGATCGTAGTATTCCAGGTGGCAGTTTATTCCGAAACGCGCACGGAGTGGTGAGGTGAGCAGTCCGCTTCGGGTTGTAGCCCCGATCAGGGTGAAAGGGGGGATCGTGAGTTGAACGCTTCTTGCGCCCGGACCCTTGTCAAGAAGTATATCGATCCGGTAGTCTTCCATCGCTGAATAGAGATATTCTTCCACGATAGGATGAAGCCTATGGATCTCGTCGATGAAAAGTACATCCTTCTCTTCAAGACTCATCAGGATGCCGGCCAGATCTCCGGGTTTGTCGAGAACGGGGCCGGAGGTAACCTTGAATCCTACTCCCAGTTCATTTGCAACAATATTCGATAGAGTGGTTTTCCCAAGCCCCGGAGGACCATGGAGCAGAGTGTGATCGAGAGCTTCACCACGCATCTTGGCGGCAGCCACAAACACTCGAAGATTCGAGATTATGTTGTCCTGCCCGCTGAAATCGTCAAATTCCAGCGGCCGCAACGCTTTCTCGATATCTTTCTCGCTCTCACGGCTCTTCTGCCTCTCCCTTATATCGAAATCATCTTCTTGCATAATGCAAAATTAAATATAAATTTATAATTTTGTATATCATTGGGCAGTTAGAATAAAGAGAGGGCTATGTAAGACCCCGTTTTGAATATCCGTAGAATAGTGAAAGCATTAAATAAGGTAATAAGGAGGCGTCCGGCTCGCGAATGGGCCGGGATAGGGATGGTGGGGCTGCTGTTGACGGCAGCCTCTTGTGCCTCGATAGGCAATCCTACCGGGGGGCCGCGTGATGAGGATGCCCCGAGATTCGTGAGAGCAAACCCGGCTCCGGGTTCGGTGAATGTCAGCAGACAAAGGATAGATATTGAATTTGACGAGATAGTGAATGTGAAGGATGCATTCACTAAAGTGGTGGTTTCCCCTCCTTCAAAACAGGCGCCGCGCGTCTCATCCTCAGGTCGTCGGGTCACAGTGGCATTCCAGGATACACTGTTGGAAAATACTACCTATACGATCGATTTCGGGAATTCCATCGAAGATAACAACGAGGGAAATAAGCTTCCGAGTTTCGCCTATTCTTTCTCCACAGGCCCCACGATAGACACACTTCAGATTTCCGGGATGGTGCTCGGATCGCAAGACCTTGAGCCCCAGCAAGGAGTATTGGTGGGTGTGTATTCAAATCTCTCAGATACAGCGTTCTCCACTCTCCCTTTTGAGCGCATGGCGAAAACCGATGACCGTGGTCGTTTCTCGATTCTGGGTCTGGCGCCGGGTGAATACCGCATCTTCGCCCTCAACGATCTCGACAACGACTACCACCGTGCAAATCCCGAGGAGGCAATGGCTTTCTACGATGTGCTTCTTTCTCCTTCGACCGAACGCACGATGACCACCGACACTCTCTTCAATCTACGCACCGGTGATGTAGACTCGGTGATTTCCAGAGAAAGAACGGTTTTTCTCCCCAACGATATTCTGTTGCGTAGCTTTGAAAGCGACGTAAAGTCGCAATACCTCACAAAGTATGAACGCCAGGACTCCACACGCCTGAATTTCATTTTCAATACAAGGGCCGATTCGATTCCCAAAATTGTACCTGTTGGATTTGAAGAGCTCCAAGACTGGTATGTGGTGGAGAAATCAGCCAAAAATGACTCGGTGACGTTCTGGATCACAGACCGGTCCATTCTCAGCCTCGACAGTCTCCGAATTGCCGCAACATATATGCGCACGGATTCTGCGAAAAATCTTTCCGCGGTGACTGATACTCTTCGTTTCTTTTATTCCCGCGAGTTGAAAAACTCTTTGGCAGCGGCAGCCAAAGAGAAGGAGAAAGAATTGAAAGAGAAAGAGAAAGAAAGGGAAAAGGAGCGCCAGAAAGCTCTCAAGGAGGGACGAGAATTGGAGGAGGACACTGTGGAAACTCCCATTAAACCTACGCCCCTCGGGTTCAAGGTAGCTTCCTCATCTACGCAGGAAGTGTATCTTCCTGTCTTCTTTGAATTCGAGACACCGCTCGTCAGCCTCGACACCAATGCTTTCCATCTGGAGGTGCAGGTAGACACGGTGTGGCAGCCGGTGAAGAAGGAGTGGCGACCCCAACCCGTGGATTCCATAAATCCGCGCACCCTCAAAATTGAATATCCCTGGGATTATGCCACCCAGTATAGAATAACGGTCGACTCCCTTGCTGCAACAGGGATCTACGGGAAACAAAGTGATCCGTTGGAATTCTCGTTCAAGACCAAGGCGGAGGATGATTATTCATCCGTGATTTTCACAATCACGAATTTCACAGACACAGTGCCTGCCTTTATTGAACTGCTCAACACTTCCGACAATCCGGTGAGGAGAGAGAAGGTAGAAAATAACAGGGCCGTGTTCAAATATCTGGCGCCGGCAAAATATTATGCGAGGATTTTCGAAGACCATAACGGCAACGGCGTCTACGACACGGGCAATATTGATTCCATCCGGCAACCCGATTATGCCTATTATTATCCCAAACTTATTAATGTGAAGAAGAACTGGGACAAGGAGGAGAGCTGGGATGTATTTTCCACGGCAGTAGACTTGATGAAACCCTACGCGTTGCTGAAGAATAAGCCGGAGGCTGACAAGAAGAACCGCAATCGCAACAAGAACGGTCAGGAAGAGGAGGAGGAAGATGAAGAATATTTCGACCCGACGCGCAATCCTTTCGATCCTAACGACCGTGGCAACGGCCGACGATACTGATAAGGGTAAATACAAATTAAATGGGGTGAGCCATAAAGCTCACCCCATTTTGATTATGCAGTTAAGTGGATTTATCGGTTTACGATTTTTGAAGTCTCTTTCTTGCCATTGGAGAAAGTTGACACTTTTACAAGAATACCCTTGGAAGAGGGATCAACGGCCACACCCTGGAGGTTATAATATTTTACGTTGACTACCTCAGCTGAGTCCACTTCAATTTCATGGATGGAAGCAAGACCCGGAATGCGATAAGCCTCACCTAAACCGCCCATAGAGTTGGCAGAACGGATAGAATAATTATCGCTTTCCTGCCCACCCTCAAGAGGATAGGAAGTCTCGGATGTAATGGCTACAAGATCATTACCTTTGAAAATAGCGTAGGCTATAGCACCTTCCACAGGACTCCAAGAGATGTTCTTTGAATCGTAGCTTGCTGCAGGAGCTGCCACTTGCTTTGCAAGTTCTCTGGGCTGCCAATTCGGGAAGACTTTGTCAATTGTGAACCTTTCTGCCTGTTCTGCAGTAAGGATGGTCTCCATCTTATTCTTGTTGTTGTCCTTTGTAAATTCGATAACCTTAGAAGAGGGAGATACCACCTTACCATTCATGTCGGTTGTGTTGTATTCCACAAATTCTTTGGCCACCACGCTCATACCGCCTGCCGTCCAACGGTTGGTGTTCATCTTGTTGTCGTTGACCTTAGTATTGATATAAGCGCAACGCGGTTCTCCCTGCCATGCACGACCAAGATTGTATTTCTCGGCATAGTTCATGATGGTACAGTTGCTGAACACATAGCCGTATGGTTTCCCGACAGCTGTAGCAGGAGCAGTGATTGTGCATTCTCCCTTACCGTCGGCATTACGTTTCTCTACCTGGATTATACTGTTTTCCATAAACATTGTACCTCCGCCGCAGAAGAAGTCGACAGTACCTGCCACCTTCGAGCCATCGAAGTAGAAGAGGCCATCGTTGTTATTGCTGTAGTAAGTGTCCTGGTATGAAAGCATTGCCACATTCTTGCAGATAGTCTTGGTGCCTTTATCCTGAAGCACAACTGCACGCCCGGCGCTTCCTGCCTTATAGTAATCCAGAGCGTTCTGGAGGGTCATATCCTGGATGTAGAGACCATTGCTCGAGTTGAGGAAAGTGGCAGTCGTGCCGATACCCTCATTCTTAATGTTAGGAGCGTTCACAACCTTGGTGCCATCCATGCTCTGACCGATGAGCGAGATATTATAGCCCGTTATTTTGGTGAGGGCCCTATCTTCCATGTCATATACTCCGTTGGGGAGGAAGATATAGGCGCGCGGTGAATCTGACTTGGTGTTGGCGGCATTGGCTGCATCCAGAGCATCAAAGAGACTCCACACATCGCCGGGTTTTACAAAATACCATTGACCTTCCTGAGTGTAAGAAGGTTCGGCATTGTTATAGATAGTGAGGTTGTGGAGATAAATTTCTCCACCGTCGGCATTCATTGTCATGGTGATGTAACCCGGCTCCCCTTCATAATTAAATGAAACGAGAGTGGCATCCTTTTCATCCTTTCCGGCAAAGGGTTCACAAACTTTGTTGCCAGCAGCATCAGCCACTTCGAATGTGGTTGCATAGCCATATTGGCAAAGGGTAAGGGCTACTGTAGCTTTCGGGCCTACCAGGAGCTGAATCTTGTCACCGTGTTTGAAAGCCCAGCCATGTTTGTTGTCATGGTAATAACCGGTGCCTTCTTCAAGATTGAATGCTTCATGATCTTCGGGATAGAAGATGTCGGAAGTAAGGTCGAAAGAATATTTTCTTGATGTGCTTGCCACCTCTTCTTCAGTCTGGAGGGCATAAAGGCTGATGTTGCCGGTCATTATGTCGGAAGTTTTAGCTTTAGCGCTGAGCATAGAGTTGACAAACCAACCCCTCACTTTGTAACCGGTTTTAGCTTTTGCCTTGGTATAGTCTACATCAAACTTGCCGATCGGGGTGTCTTTCTCAACTTTCTGTGTACCCATCGAAGATCCGTCGGTATCGACATAAGTGATTGTGAAAGATGGTTTTCTTACGAATTTAGCCACATAATTCACAGTGATGTCTTTAAGAGTCAAAGGAATAGTGACATCACATTTAGAATTGTCGCCGGAATAAGTGATGGCGCCAACTGTTCCGGTGGAAGGAGTGACATCAGTCACAGGGTTAGAGGCGGAGATCATCGGGTCGTAAGAGAATAGCTCGATAGTGGCAGTGTAGCCATCGCCGTCGGGTTTGAAAGTATCGTCGGCCTGATAAGTTACGCCGTTAGCTGCAAATGATTGGAGCACAGGCATTTCAATCTCTTGACCTGAGATAGTACCCTGAAGTGAGACGTTTGAGAATCCGACATGCTTACCGTTGTCGAGAGAATAAATGGCAACGGAAAGACCACATTGGCCCGGAGCCACCTTGATATTGGAAGCGTCGATATTGGCGCTCCATTCGAGGATTGCCGGACTGGAATTGTCGCGATAGGGGGAGATGCCCTCAGCCAGTTTTACCTTTGATCCGTCGGGATTTACCCAGAAAATATCCAGTTTACCTCCGTCAGTTCCATAACGGGTTGTCTTGAATGAAACCTTTTCCGGGGTGAAAGCAAGGCCGAAGCGAGGCTGGATGAGGAAATTTACAGAGTTGTCATCATTTGCAGAACTCACTTTTGTTGTGGGGTTAAACCAAAGCTGTTTGTAGCCTTTGTTGTCTTGTCCTGCATAGAAACGGTCGGGATCGTTGGCATCCACTCCACCACCGTCGGGAGTGAGCGCGGAGCCCCAGGTTACTTTGCTTGAAAGGAAATAATCCTCCTCTACAAGTTCAGCTTTAAGGTTTTCCGTGCCTTTGTCGAGCAGGAAGAGGGCAGAAGCCGAGGCTTTGTCAAGGTTGAGGAGCGGGCGATCATCCGCTGTCGTGGAGGCTGCCCTTGTAGCGCTGCCTGACATGGAGCTTACGGCAATGCCACCGCAGAGTGCAACCAAGGCACTCATGAGAGAGACTTTGATAAAGTTAATTTTCATGGTGTTAATATTAGTTTGATAAAATATTTCAAATATTCGATTTTTTCGCATTCATCAGTCGCGGAGCCACCGGACCTTTAATCCTTTTTGGGAACTGAGTCGCGCCACAACTTGCCTATACTTCACAAGTATACTTCTTTACTAATTTACAAAGTTAAAAAAAATTTGCAATATTTCTCCTATAAGAATGTTTTTTGCAGTCTTTTTGCATTTTATATGGCATTGTAGCCCCTTCCTTACGGGAATCCTTAGAGTGAGAAAAAAAGGGATGCGTAATCACTACGTATCCCTTTTTTCCAATGCATCACGAAACACATCGGAATACATTGATGGTCCTAATCCTAATTTTAACTATTAATCCATAACTTTACTAATGCAACAATAAAATTATCAATGAAACGATTAATTGGTCTTATGAGAAGAATTAAATCTCTTTGTTTCTTTTAGCCATGATAGGCATTATTTTGCAAAAGTAAACAAAAATTTTATAATCACCAAAAAATAAATTCAATTCTGTTAAAAATCAGATTCTTAAACTCTGCATTAAATTATCTGAGTTTTGCTGAAGCTTCTTTAATGCGTCTTAAGGCTTCACGGATATTATCGTCGGAAGTGGCATAACTGAGCCGCATATATCCCGGTGCGCAGAATGCCTCGCCATCAACGCAGGCCACATGAGCCTCCTGAAGGAGATACAACACATAGTCTCCGCTTGTCTTGATTTCCGTTTCCCCATATCGTTTGCCGATGAAAGCTGTGACATCGGGAAACAGATAGAAAGCACCCTCGGGACGGTTAACCTTCCAACCGGGAATATCCTTAGCCAGATCCACAATCAAATCGCGTCGTCTTTCAAATGCTTTCCGCATATCTTCTACACATTCCTGCGGCCCCTCATAGGCAGCCTCGGCAGCCTTCTGGGCTATCGACGATGCGCCGGATGTGTATTGTCCCTGAAACTTGTTACAGGCCTTGGCAATCTCCAAAGGTCCGGCAAGATAGCCGATACGCCAGCCTGTCATGGCGTAGGCCTTCGACACGCCGTTGATGATCACTGTGCGATCCTTCATCCATTCATAATCGGCAATTGAGCTCACACCTCCCACAAAATTTATGTGCTCATAGATCTCGTCGCTCATCACCACAATGTCAGGATATTTTTTCAGCACTTCGGCCAGAGCTTTCAGTTCATCGCGTGAATACACCGACCCCGTAGGATTACATGGAGAATTTAGGAGGAGCATTTTAGTCTTTGGAGTGATGGCCGCTTCAAGTTGCTCGGGAGTGATCTTGAAATCGTTTTCAATCCCTGCCTTGACGAGCACAGACTTCCCTTCGGCCAGTTTCACCATCTCCACATAGCTCACCCATGCGGGCACCGGTATGATCACCTCATCATCCGGATTTACAATCGAGAGAATTACATTTGCAAGCTCCTGCTTCGCGCCGTTGCCCACAACTATCTGTTCCGGAGTGTAAAGAAGGCCATTTTCCCTCTTCAGCTTATCGCACACGGTTTGGCGAAGCGACAGATATCCCCCCACAGGGGAATAGCGGGAGAAATTGTCATCTATGGCTTTCTTGGCGGCAGCTTTGATGAAGTCGGGGGTATTGAAATCCGGTTCTCCCACCGACATATTAATCACATCTACGCCGGCAGCCTTCAATTCCGCACTTTTCTGCGACATTGCCAAAGTGGCGGAGGGGGATAGATTCTTTATTCTATTGGAAATCATTATAGAAATTGAATTTTATTATGATTCTCCCGAAAACCGGGCAGGAAATCGCAAAATGCCGATTGGCGACCCGTCAGATGGAGAGACGTCGAAGTGTGTTCATCAATTCCTGGTCGATCGGTTTGTCGTTCTTGATGGCCTTGGTGAAAGGTACATAAACGATTTCATCATTCTTTACGCCGACCATCACATTTCTCTGGTCGTCGAGCAGGGCGTCGACAGCGGCCGCACCCATGCGGGAGGCAAGTATACGGTCGTAGGCCGTAGGAGAACCGCCACGCTGGAGGTGGCCGAGAATCGACACTCTCACATCATAATCCGGATATTGCTCTTTCACCCTTTGGGCCAGTCCGAGCGCGCCTCCTGTCTGAGGAGATTCAGCCACCAATACTATGGAAGAGTTCTTTGATTTACGGAAACCGTTGGCTATAAGTTCATCGAGCTGTTCTGCCTGGGTTGATATTTCCGGGATAATGGCGGCCTCTGCTCCGGAAGCGATTGCTCCGTTAAGGGCAAGGAAACCGGCATCACGTCCCATCACCTCGATAAAGAAGAGGCGCTCGTGGGATGTGGCGGTATCTCGGATTTTGTCGACACAGTCCATAATCGTATTGAGGGCCGTGTCATACCCAATTGTGGAGTCGGTGCCATACAGGTCGTTGTCGATTGTGCCCGGAAGGCCGACCACTTGGAAATTAAACTCATTGGCGAAGATTCTGGCGCCGGTCAACGAACCGTCACCGCCTATCACTACCAGAGAGTCGATGCCACGTCTCTGCAACACATCGAAAGCACACTGACGACCCTCCGGGGTTGTGAATTCCTTGCAACGTGCCGTCTTTAGGATAGTGCCGCCACGTTGAATGATATTAGATACGTTCTGGGTGGAAAACTCCTCGATTTCATCAGTGATCAGGCCGCGATAACCACGCATAATACCGAAAACCTTAAAACCGGCCACGATGGCAGCGCGTGTCACCGCACGAATCGCAGCATTCATTCCGGGGGCGTCCCCTCCCGAGGTGAGGATGCCGACTGCTCTCTGTTTGCTCATATATTTTATAAAAAATAAGTTTACACAACTCCAAAATTATATATTTTAAGTATTACTGACAAAAAAAATATTTAAATTTGAAAATTGAAAGCAAAAGGAGCGAAAACCGGGTAACTAAAAACCAATCGGGATGAATAGCACTACAATAGCTGATCGACGCGGAAGGATAGCCGCAGTAGGCACCTTCGACGGGGTCCACCTGGGCCATCGCTCCGTGTTGGGAATGCTGACAGCCAAAGCTCATGAAAACAATCTTGAGCCGATTGCTGTCACATTCCGACGTCATCCCCTCGAATTGATATCACCGCAACGCGCCCCGCTTTCCCTGACTCCTTTGTGGAAAAAATTAAAACTTCTCGAGGAGGCGGGAGTCAAGCCACTTGTATTGGATTTTGATGAGCACCTTAGGGCCACCACCGCCGAAGCCTGGATGAAAAGGCTTCATGAAGAATTCGGGGTCAATGCCCTGGTCGTGGGTTTCGACAATACATTCGGTAGCGATGGAGTGAATCTATCTATCGATGATTACCGACGTATAGGCAAAGAAATCGGAATTGAGGTGTTCACCGGCGAGGAAATTCCCGGTGTGAGCAGTTCGGCCATCAGAAAGGCCGTGAAAGAAGGAGAAGTGGAGAAAGCCCGAGATATGCTTGGACGGCCATATTCAATCACGGCAAAAGTTGTGGAGGGTAATAAGCTTGGCCACATTCTCGGATTCCCGACAGCTAATCTGGACATTCCTGAAGGTATAGCGGTTCCGCGTTCCGGAGTCTATGCAGCAATTGTCAAGACGCTGAGCGACGGACGTAAGTATCCGGCAATGGTCAATATTGGAGTCAGGCCCACCGTGATGCGAGGGAGCCGCCCGGTGATTGAATCGCATATCTTCGATTGGGACGGCGACCTATACGGGAAGGATATAACCGTGAGGTTTATAAAACGCCTTCGAGATGAAGAGAAATTCGATTCAATCGATGCACTCAAACGACAGTTATCGGCCGACAAAACCGCAGCGCTCAAAGCTCTTGGGGCTGACTGAAAGTGCGGCTGCTATAATGGATAAGGAATAATAATAACGCTAAATAAAAGCCTATGAAACTGAAAAACATTCTAACCTTCAGCCTTATGGCGATGGTATTATTGGCTTTCAACTCCTGTAAGAAGGAGACAGTCGATGTGACCGACCTTCTGAAGAGCGTGCCCTCTTCAGCCGGTTCTGTTGTTGTTATCAACATTGAGGGTCTGCTCGAAGACACCGGTTGCAAGATCAAAGATCATGTGGTTGAGCCAAGCAAGGAGATCAAAGATCTGATCACTCGGACAACTACCACCAATCAGAAAGATTTCATGATGCTCTTCGACGGTTCCACGGGAATAGAGCCTAAAGGAGCGGTGATCTTCAGTGACGCCAACCGTTCATTTCTCACCTTCGCCCTCTATGATGTGGATAAATTCTGCAGCTTCGTGGAAAAGAACGTCGGGGGTAGCTTCTCTGAAGAAGGCTCCGGTGTGAGGGTTTGTGGCAGAATAGCTGTAAAAGGCGCCCAGGCGTGGATATGTCTGCCGGTGGGCAAAAATCTTGACCCCGACGGAATTGCCGCCTATTCATCCCTGGCAGCATCACAAAGCTTCCTGGTCACTCCTATGGGTGAAGAGCTTCTCACGGATGAATCCGATTTCAGGGGCTGGAGTATGCTCGACGCATATTTCAATCAGATGCTCAACCGTCAGAACCGCACAATAATGTCGCTAGGCTTAGGATTCCTTTTCGACAAGCCGGAATCAATAAAATTCAAGGCCGATTTCAAGAAAGGTGAGTTTGAAGCTGAAGCAATGGTCCTCAATGACAAAGGGAAGCCTGCAAAATTCCAGTTGCCGATGGAAAAAATTGATGTCAACACCCTTAAATCGCTTGGTGGGACATGCCAGGGCATGATGGCTTTCTATCTTTCTCCGAAAATGGTTAAGAAATTTGAGGAATTGGGCAATAGCTTCGGGGGAGCATTGTTTGGAGATGTCACCGGGGTACTCAAAAATGTAGATGGCACTGTAGGCATCGTGGCAAGCGGTGAAGATCTTGAAAATGAATCTGTCAACGGTGTGCTCACCACCAAGGGAGATGTCTCCATGGATCTGAAGGAATTTATTTCTCAAAATTTAGGATCCATAAGTATGGACGGTAAGTTCCTGAGATTCGGGAAAGGGACAGTTCAGGGAAATCTGTCAACAGACGAAGCTGCTGAAGCTCTCAAGGGCAGCATTTTCGGTGTGGTGGTCGACACGGAGCAACTCGCCAATATCGGCTTCCCGGTGGTGTCCGCCAAAGGTTTCAAATGGGTGGAACTGAAAATGAGCCCGGAATCCGGCAGCATAGAACTTGAAGTTGAAGCCAAGACAGTCAACGAAAAGGAAAACGCGTTGCTCGTCTTCCTCCGTGATATGTAAAAACTGTTGCGGACTTAGATAAAAAACAGCCGTATAATTACTGAAACCTCCTCATATCCCGAGGAGGTTTCTTATTATAAGCCACGCGGATAGTAGTATTACTGTCGCCACTACCACCGGGAGGGAATGTATGCGCTTGTAAAGTCCCGGATGACGTTTACGGTTAAGCTCCACAAAGAGAAGGAAAGCTAAAAGGGGGAGGCTGCAAAGCAGGAAAGCGTTGGCTTCAAAAGCCCCGGGGATATCTCCATGGAAAAGGGCATGCAGCATCCGTTGCGCGCCACATCCCATGCAGTTGAGTCCTGTCAGCTTATGGAAGACACATTGGGGCATCCATGGGGAGGAGGCAGGGTCGAAAATATAATAGATGAGAAACAGCAGGGGGAGCAAAAACAATGCGAGCCACCTGCTGTTGCTTTTTGCTGTCTTAGGCAACATTACAAAAAGGGGTCTTATTCCTGGAACTGATGTTTGACTCCCTCCACCACATTGAGCATGTAGTCGCCAAGTTTTTCGGCTTCCCCTATAAGATCCATAAAGAAGATACCCTCCTGATAACCATATTTCAGGTTGTTGATATTATAGATGTTGGAGTCGCGGAGGTTGTTGCGGAGGTTGTTGATTTCCCTTTCCTTATTATAAGCTTTAATCACGAGCACATCTTCGGGCGTCTCCATCTCCTTGACGATATCGACCATATTGTCCATTGCGCTGGCAACCAGGGCATACATATTGTCGATCTCCTGCATGATTGATTCGTCAAACTCCACATGGTTCTGGTGTTGACGGTTGACAGTTCGACCCACATTATAGCATCCGTCGGCTATCGACTCTATCTCGCTGATGATGCGCAACATACCTGCAATCCGGTGCTTTCCTTCAGGACTCAGTCGGCCTTCGGCCACACGGTTAAGGAATTTCCCGATCTCCACTTCCATTCTGTCGGCTATCTCCTCATATTTTTCAAGCCTGTTGAAAGTCTCCTGATATTGAGGGTCTTTAGCCGGGAGATGAATCATATCCCGGGCCATCCCGAGCATACGCCTCACTCTCTCTGAATATACAAAAATCTCTTTCTGAGCCTGCGTGATATTCAATTCAGATGCTGAAAGCATACCCCTGCCGATATATTTGAGAGAGAATTCCTCCTCGTTGTCTTTCTTCTTGGCAGGCATGATCCAGCAGACAATCTTCACATAAAGATTTGTAAACCAAATCATCACCAGAAGATTGCAGGCATTGAATACGGTTGGGAACATGGCGAGTCCGAAAGCTACGGCACTCTGGGCGTGGGAAGTGAGTCCTCCTGCGGGGTCTATGAGGGTAGACTGCGACATCTCCACTTCCATAGACATAGGTATGTCCATTGGGTTAATGCCGGTGCATCCGCCGGTTATGGCCCCTACAAGACGTGTAAACGGCTCGAAGATACATAAAACAATCATAGAACCCAGGACATTGAAGAGCACATGACCCATCGCTGTTCGTTTCGCCGCCAGATTTCCGCTCAATGAGGCCAGGATAGGAGTGATTGTCGTACCGATGTTTCCACCCAGTATTATGGCACAACCCAACAGGAATGAAATCCAGCCTTGCGAACACATTATCAATGTGATGGCAAAAGTGGCTGCCGAACTTTGGGCCACCATCGTAAGTATAATGCCGAAAACAAAGAATATCAATATGCTGCCGATTCCCAGGGTGGTGTATTCCACCACAAATCCGAGCAGGTCGGGGTTCTCCTGAAGATTAGGCACATATTTGCTGATAAGGTCAAGACCCATGAAAAGGAAACAGAAACCTATCAGGAACTCACCGAGGCTCTTGTAGGTGCTTTTCTTCATGAAAAGCATCGGCACTCCCAGTGCCAGCAGAAGGATGCTGTAGTCTGAGATGCTGACTTCAAAAGAGAATGCAGAGATAATCCAGGTGGTTACCGTTGTGCCGACGTTTGCTCCGAAAATCACGGCCATGGATTGGGCCAGCGACATCAGCCCGGCGTTCACGAAACTCACCACCATCACCGTAGATGCGCTCGAACTTTGAATTAGCGCTGTGATGACAATACCGGTCAATACTCCCGTGACTCGGTTCTTGGTCATGATGCCCAGTATGTTGCGCAACCGGTCGCCGGCAACTTTCTGCAGACCCTCACTCATCACTTTCATTCCGTAAAGGAATAGGCAGATGGCGCCGAGAAGACTTATAAAGTCTATAACTGTATAATTCATACCGGGGGTGATGCTTGGTTATCTGGTCGCAAATTTAACAAAAAAAGAGATAAGAGCCCAAAAACTTAGGTATCCGGACTCTTATTTATTATTAATATTTTCAACGATGTTGTCAGGAGAAAGCGAAGCGGATAGTTTCCTCGTAGGTCTCTCCGGGCTTCAATTCTTGCGACGGGAATTGAGGCTTGTTTGGAGCGTCGGGAAATCCTTGCATTTCAATGGCCACTCCGTCATAATCCTGATATGAAACTCCGCTCTTGTTTAGGGGGCAACCTGCCAGCCAGTTGCCGGTGTAGACCTGCACGCCGGGTTGAGTGGAACTGATTGTCAGCACCCGGCCCGATTCGGGAGCTTCGAGCACAACAGCCTCCTCCACCAACTTACCCTTCTCCCAATTGTCGATCACCCAGCAATGATCGTAGCCTTTACCAATCTTCAGAGGTTCGAAGTCAGCCTTGATATCTTTTCCGATCTCTTTAGGTGTCGTGAAATCCATTGGCGTACCCTCCACCGGAGCTTTCTCTCCTGTAGGTATCTGAGTGGAATCCGTCGGGAGATACCTTGAGGCTTTCAGCCGTAGCTTATGTTTCAAGACACTTCCCGAATCAGCTCCCTCCAGGTTGAAATAGGCATGGTTGGTAAGGTTCACCACTGTCGGAGCGTCGGTTGTGGCTTTCATCACCAGTGTCAGCACATTGTCATTGCTCCATGTGTAATCTGCAGTTACTGTCAGATTTCCCGGATATTGCTCCTCTCCATCCTTTGAACGATAAGTGAATCTAACTCCGTTAGGAATGATCGCCGAGTCCCAGATCCGGTTCTGGAATCCCGTGGGACCTCCATGCAGTGCATTGGGTCCGTTGTTGATTGTGAGCTGATATTGCTTGCCGTCAACCACCAGTTCTCCTTTTGCGATTCTGTTGGCATATCTGCCTGGAATCTTACCCATGCACGGGCCGTCGGCCATATAGTCGGCAGGATTGGCATATCCCAGGGCCACTTCACCCAATTTCCCGGATTTATCCGGCACTACAACCGATGTGATTCCCGCTCCTAAAGATGAAAGTTCAACGGAAGCTCCGCTTTGATTCTCTATTCTATAGAGGGTGATGTCGCCTTCGGGCGACACCACCTTTCTTGTAGTTATCTTCATATCACAATTTTCTTGCACCGTCAGAAATCACTACATCGTAGACCATCGGCTCATGTCCGTATTTGTCGTTGAATTTTTTTGTGACGGTTTCCACAAATTTGTCGTGGAGGTCGTTGGGAAGTAGATTGATGGTGCAACCTCCGAAGCCACCGCCCATGATTCTCGAGCCTGTCACTCCCATCTCTTTGGCCAGATCGTTGAGATAATCGAGCTCTTCGCAGCTCACCTCATAATCTTTGGAAAGACCTTCATGGGTTTCATACATTTTCTTGCCTACGGTTTCATAATCACCGGCATTGAGGGCATCGCACACGGCGAGCACTCTGTCTTTCTCCTCGAGCACATATTTTGCCCTCTTGTAGTCTTCATCGGAGATCTCACCCTTGATGGCGTTGAGACCCTCCATAGTGGCGTCTCTAAGGGTTTCCACTCCGAGTTTCTTGGCTACCCGTTCGCAAGATTCCCGACGCTTGTTGTAGGGAGAGTCGGCCAATTCATGTTTCACCCTTGAATCCACGAGCACAAGGCGATAATCTTTCGGTTTGAAGGGGAAGTATTCATGTTCGAGGCTGCGGCAGTCGAGACGCATCAGGTTGCCTTCCTTGCCGAAAACGGAGGCAAACTGGTCCATGATACCGCAGTTCACCCCGCAATAGTTATGCTCGGTGCTCTGTCCGATCTTGGCAAGTTCAAACTTGTCGATCTTGTTGTCGTTGAAGAGGTCGTTGAGAGCGAAAGCGAAGCAGGATTCGAGAGCGGCTGAAGAACTGAGACCTGCACCGAGGGGCACATTACCGGCAAATACAGCATCGAAGCCTTTGACTGTTCCGCCTCTCTTGATGATTTCGCGGCAGATACCGAAGATATATCTTGCCCATGATTCTTTCGGGGCATCCTCCTCATTCAGTCCGAATTCCACATATTCCTTTATATCCATTGAATAAACCCTCACTTTGTCGAGGTCGTTTGGCCTGATGTCGGCCATGATCACTTTGTCGATGGCTCCGGGGAATACGAACCCGCCGTTATAGTCGGTGTGTTCCCCTATGAGGTTGATACGTCCGGCAGATGCATAGAGGGTGCCTTCTCCTCCGAATCTTTCAGCGAAAGTTTTCTCAATCGCTTTTTGCATTTCTTCTGTTGTCATATTGTGAGTTGTTATTGTTATTGGTGTTATTATTGGTTTTATTGAATGGAAACAGTGAGCTGAGCGGGATAGAAGTCTATCGGTTCACCGGGATTGTGATAGTTGCAGGTTTCACCCCTTTGGCCTTGGCTGTGAAAGTGATCTCACCCGGTTGGTTGCCGCTTTGCACGATGGCAGTGGCTGCTCCGGAGAAGAGGTCCATCACCGGGAGATGGAATGGTCTCAGACTTGTGGCATCACCGTTGGCAGTGGCCCTGAATGTGCCTGCACCCTTGGTTGTGAATGTCACTTCGCGCTCATCGGTGGGAACTATGTTGCCATCCTTATCGGCCACCTGCACCATTATATAGACCAGGTCTTCGCCGTCGGCGGTCAGCGATGTGCGGTTGGGAGTGAGCACCAGATGATGGGGTTTTCCTGCTGTCTTGACGCTCTTGCGTCCCGTTTCGTTGCCGTTTTCATCGTATGCCACCACCATCACTTCGCCGGGTTCATACACAACGTCGTTCCACATCAGCCGGTAGCGTTCCATATTTGTACCGTCTTTGCGTTTCTCTCTCATCCCCTGGCTTTTCCCGTTGATGAAAAGTTCCGCCTTGGGGGAATTCGTGTAGACAAACACCGGAGTCACTTCACCTTCGCGTCCTGCCCAGTTCCAGTGGGGAAGGATATGAAGGGTGTTGTCTTCTTTGTTCCATTGTGAGCGATAGAGGTAATATCTGTCTTTGGGGATAGAAGCCAGGTCGATAATACCGAAATAACTGCTATGGCTTGGCCATGCGTCAGTGTCGTAGGGATAGGGCTCACCCAGATAGTCGAATCCGGTCCACACGAACTGCCCGATATTGTAGGGGAGATCATCGTCTACAGCGAAATCGTCATCCGGAATATTGCTCCAGAAAGCGGCTTCCACATCATAGCTGCTCGACTGATTGTCTTCTCTGACCACACCGTTGGCGATCTCCACGGGGAAATAATATTTGCCGCGTGAGGAAACCGTGGAAGCCGTTTCGGTGCCGAGGAGAAGTTTCTGCGGCAATTTATTGTAGGCCTCGTCATAACGGTTCACTTTGTAATTGAAGCTCGGGATATCCACAGAGGCGGCGAACCCGTTGTTTACCACGGCGTCAAACTGGTCCATACCGTTAGTGACTGGGCGTGTCGGGTCTTCGCGGTGCACTATATCCTGAAGGAAGAGGAGTTCGGAGATACCGTCGGGTCCCCATTGCGAAGGCACTTCGTTACCCACCGACCATATCACTACAGAGGGATTGTTGCGATAATTTTTCACCATATTCACCACGTCCTTCTCGGCCCAGTCGTTGAAAAGGGTGCCGTATCCATTCTCGCTCTTCGGGCGGAATCCCCAGTCGTCGAATGGTTCGATCATCAGCATGAATCCCATCTCGTCGGCCAAAGCCACGAGTTCGGGGGCCGGCATATTATGGGATGTGCGGATAGCATTCACCCCGAGGTCTTTCATCAGTTCCATCTGATAGCGCAAAGCGGAGGTGTTCACGGCAGCTCCGAGCGGGCCGAGGTCATGATGATTGTTGACTCCCTTGAATTTAGTGAGCTCTCCGTTGAGGAAGAAACCCTCGTCGGGGCGATATTCGATTGTGCGGATACCGAAACGGGTGTCGTAGGAATCCTCCACTTTCCCATCTTTGATCACCTTTGTGGTGGCAGTATAGAGGGTGGGGGTTTCGGGGGTCCATAAAGAGGGATTGTTTACCCTGAGATTCTGATAAACCGGGGCCCCGGGATAGAACTTATAACTGTGCGTGTCGCTTGCCACTTCCTGGCCGGCGGCATTTGTGATGACTGTGTTGAGTGTGAATTGTTCACCTTTGGCCACACCTTCCACTTCCGTCTTGAGGTGCACGTTGGCATATTCCTTTGAGACGTAGGGGGTGGTGAGATATGTTCCCCACACCGGGATATGCACCTTGTTTCTCTCGATAAGGTGAACATTGCGGTAGAGCCCGGCACCGGGGTACCATCGTGAGGATTTATCGGGATTTTCAAGAGAGACTTCCACTTCGTTGGCTCCGGGCTTTACTACTCCGTTGAGATCTACATAGAAAGAGTTGTAGCCGTAGGGCCAATAGGCCACATGCTTACCGTTGACATAAACGTTGGCGTGGCTCATGGCTCCGTCGAAGAGGAGCGCAATGCTCTTGTCGGTGGTGTCTTTCACCTCGATAGTGGTCTTGTAGTAACCTTTGCCAACGTATGGCAGGCCGCCGGTGCGGCCGGTTTTCCAAGTGGCTTCCTTTTCACCGTTCTGTTCGATTGCCACTTCCTGCAGGTCGTTGTCACGGCTGAAAGGACCGTAGATTGCCCAGTCGTGGGGAATAGTGACATTTTTCCATTGGGTGCTGTCTTGCGAAAACTCCCAATTCTTTATCAGGGTGTCGGTGCGTTGAGCCTGAAGTGCCGGCACAATCGCCAACATAGCTGCTCCGAAAGCTAAAAGTTTTTTCATGATATCCAATATTATAATTTCATTTTTTCAATTCAAAACAAGCCATACAAGGCGGGAGAGACGTGACTATCGCATTTCTACACCTTAGGTGCCCCCTCTTCAAAGACCATCAGGTCATAGAGGTCGTCGCATCTTGTCTGCAATTCCTCCGTCAGAATAGTGGCCTCCTTGGGATCGCGCAATTTCAAGTCGGCATAACGGTCCTCTCCGGCGAGATAATCGGGGAGGGAATCATCGGGCTTGGCATAATCCACGGAGAGAGGTCGCGGGTTCTGCGGGTTGTATCTGTAAAGGGGCCAGTAGCCGCATTTCACGGCAAGTTTCTCCTCCACGATGGAATGAGACATTCCGGCCCTTATCCCATGGTTGATGCAGGGGCAGTAGGCTATCACGATCGAGGGTCCGGCATAGGAGTCGGCCTCCTCAAAGGCTTCGAGTGCCTGAAGATAATTAGCTCCTATGGCAATCGAGGCGACATATACAAATCCGTATGTCATCATCATACGCCCGAGATCTTTTTTGAAGGTGCGCTTCCCGTCGTAGGAATATTTGGCCGTGGCTCCCAAAGGGGTGGCTTTAGATGTTTGTCCGCCGGTGTTGGAATAACATTCCGTGTCCATCACCAGAATATTTATGTCGACATTCTGAGCCAGCACATGGTCGAGCCCGGCAAAGCCTATATCGTATGCCCAGCCGTCGCCTCCGATAATCCAGATGCTCTTCTTGGCGAAAAGATCGGCGGCTTCCAGCATCTCCCCGATATTTTTCTGATAAGATGCCGGGGAATCGGAGGAAGGGGATTTTTTCAGTAGCTCTATAGCCGCTTTGCCGAGTTGGTCTGATTTCACCTTGTCATCTTTTGCGTCGAGCCAGCTTTGCAAAGCCTCTTTAATGTCTTTGGGCAAAGTGGGGTCGCCGATAGTTTCATTTACAAGGTCTATGAGCCGTTGGCGCCTGTGAGCTATAGCCACAGCCATTCCGAAACCGTATTCCGCATTATCTTCGAAAAGGGAGTTGCCCCAGGCGGGTCCTCGGCCGAAGCGGTCGGTGCAATAAGCATTGCTGGGGAAATTGGCCCCCCAGATGCTGCTGCAACCTGTTGCATTGGCAATCAGGAGCCTTTCCCCCATCAGCTGTGTGAGAAGCTTGACGTAAGGCGTTTCGCCACATCCCGCACAAGCGCCCGAAAACTGTAGGAGGGGCTGGTGCATCTGGCTGCCGGCTATGGTGTTTCGAGGCAGCAGGTTGTCTTTTATCGATACATGATTCCGGGCATAATCCAGAAGGGGCACCTGGACTTCAAGCTGGCTTTCGAGGGGCATCATTGTGAGGGCATGGCCGGGGCAAATCACGGCGCAGGAACCGCATCCCGTGCAATCTTCAGGATAAACCTGTATTCGCCATTGCAACCCCTTGGTTTCATTATAACGGGCATCTTTAGTGGTCATGGCTGCCGGAGCCTCGCTCTTCTCGGCGGCATCAAGAAGATAAGGCCGTATTGTGGCGTGCGGGCATACAAAGGAACAGAGCGTACATTCCACGCATTTATCCACATCCCACATCGGCACGTTTATGGCGATGCGTCGTTTTTCGTATGCGGTTGTGCCCATTGGCATGGTGCCGTCGGGTGAGAAAGCGGAAACCGGGAGTCGGTCTCCTTCGAGTTTCATGCACGGGTTTGCCACTTCCCTTATATATGCAGGCAGGTCAGAGGGAGCGACCGGTTGATCATCGGCTGTTAGCCAGTCGGCCGGATAGTCTATCGGAGTAAGGGCGGTCAAGGCTGCTTCTATTGCAGCCAGGTTTTGAGCCACTACAGCCATCCCCTCGTGCTGATAGGTTTCCGTAATCAGTTCTTTGAGTTTCTCAAAGGCCTCCTCAAACGGAACCACCGGAGCCAACTTCAGGAAAGTTGTGAGCATAATGGTGTTGATCCTGACTCCGAGGTTGTGTTCGGCCGCCACTTTTACTCCGTCAAGGTTATATAGCTTTATTTTCTTTTCCGCAATCCCTTTTCTGAGAGATGCCGGAAGGCGTGTGTTCATTTCGTCGGCACTCCAATGGCTGTTTATCACCAATATGCCTCCTTCGCGGAGGTTCTTTATTATATCGAAACGGCTTGTGTAGGTGTCTTTGTTGCAGAGCACGAAATCTGCATTTTCTATTCCGTAGGCGGATTTGACGGGTTCATGACTTATTCGGAGCTCAGAGATTGTGTAGCCGCCGGACTTTTTGGCCGAATAATGGAAATAAGCCTGAGCATAGAGGTTTTCGGAACTTCCGATAATTTTGGCAGCCATCTTGGCTGAGCCGACAGTGCCGTCGGAGCCCATACCGTAGAACACTGCCTGCCGCATCTCGGAGGGGAGGGTGACAATATGGTCGGTCACATCGAGCGATGTGTGTGTGACGTCATCATCGATGCCGATTGTGAATCCGTCGTGTGGTCGGGGATTTTTCAGTTCGTCAAATACCCTTTTAGCCATCGAGGGGTCGAATTCCTTGCTGCTAAGGCCGTAGCGGCCTCCGATGAGAGCGACCCGGCGACCTGCCTTATAGAGGGCGGTGGCCACATCGAGATAGAGGGGTTCCCCTTCGGCTCCCGGTTCTTTTGTGCGGTCGAGCACGGCTATCGCTTTAACGCTCTCAGGTATGGCCTCAAGTAGCTTTTTGGCAGAGAAAGGCCGGTAGAGTCTCACTTTCACCAGGCCCGTTTTCTCTCCACGGTTATTAAGATATCTTATAGTCTCTTCAATGACGTCGCAACTCGACCCCATGGAGATGATGACTCTGTCGGCATCCGGGGCACCCGCATAATCGAAAAGATGATAATTCTTTCCTACGAGGGGAGCGATGAGATCCATCTTCGACTGCACTATGTCGGCAAAAGCGTCGTAATATTTATTTGCAGCCTCACGGTTCTGGAAATAGACGTCGGAATTCTGTGCCGAACCTCTCAAATCAGGGTGTTCGGGATTCATGGCACGCCGCCGGAAAGCAGCCACCTGTTCATGGTCAACCAGAGGCAGGAGATCTTCATACGGCACCATGGAGATAGTGCTCATCTCGTTTGAAGTGCGCCAGCCGTCGAAGAAGTGCAATACAGGCACTCTCCCCTCGATGGCGGCAAGATGAGCTACTATAGCGAGGTCGTGGGTTTCCTGCACCGACGCGGAGGCAAGAAGCGAGAACCCGGTGGCGCGGCAGGCCATCACATCCTGATGGTCGCCGAATATGCTGAGAGCATGGGTGGCAAGCGACCGGCATCCTACATGAAACACTCCGGGAAGCAATTCGCCGGAGATTTTATACATGTTGGGGAGCATTAGCATCAGGCCCTGGGAAGCAGTGAATGTGGTGGCAAGTGCTCCGGCTGCCAAAGCCCCGTGGGTTGCCCCGGCAGCTCCCAGTTCCGATTCCATCTCTTTCACCTGCATAGGGCTTCCGAAGAGATTTTTCAGACCTTTGACATTCCATTTGTCGGCAGTCTCACCCATCGAGGCGATGGGAGTGATGGGATAAATCGTGGCCACTTCACTGAATGCGTAGGCAATATAAGCGGCAGCCGTGCAGCCATCCACAATCTTGTTGACGTTTCCCATCTTCCTGTCCCGATTACTTTTTCATGGTAAAGTGGCGCGAGGCGAGTCGGTTCCCGTCGGCAAACACCTCCACGGTGTAGTCGCCGGGTGTAAGGGTTGTGTTTACATCCCAGTAGACGCTTACGCTAAGTTCTTCATTTGCATATTCCATCTGGCGTTTGGCAGTGGCCTGGATGGTGCTCCCCTCCATTTCAAATGAGTCTCCTCCGCCCAGAAGCACTCCCTCGGGAGTCAGGATACGGATATAGAAGTCTTTCATGCCGGCACTGGCAGTGTTGTTGGGACTGACGATGAAACTGACGCCCAGTTGCTTTGCTTTTGTGATATTTTTCTCTATTTTCCCCCTCTTGTTGTAAGCCTGGAATGAAAGGCCTGTGATGTTGAGCTTTTTAGCCAGTTTCACTGTCTGGGTCAATTCTTTGTTTTGGGAAGTGGCCTGGGTCACTTGGTTAGAGAGTTTTTCATTCCTTTCGGTGACCTGAGCGATTTCCTGACGTAGACCCTCGTTCTCCTCTCCGAGACGTTTTATCTCTTCAAGATAGTGTCTCACAATTCCTTTGAGAGTGGCTATCTGGCCCTCGAGCTCCTTTATGCGTTTTCGGTTGGCTGCATTATTCTTTTTCTCTTCGTCGAGTTCGGCCAGCAGTCCCTCCACCTTCATGCGGGCTTCGTTGTATTGGTGCACCAGCGAATCGTTCTTAAGATAGATCTGCTGGTCTTCATACTGTGAGAAATCGGCGTTCAATTGATTGAATTCGTTGGTGAGCGCGAGCCGGTCGTTGGCGAGTCGCAGGCTCTCCATCTCGGCCCGGGCTTCATTCACCTGATCGGTGCGCTTTGCATTGCTTACTATGAGAATGATCACCAGGGCGATCAGGCAGATCACCGCACCGCCCCCTCCGAATATTATAATCTTCTGTGTCTTGTTCATATACTTGCAAATATAAATCAAAATAATGAAACAGAGCCATAATATGGAAATGTTTTTTAGCTACGGTGTAACCCTCCAAAGTTTTATGGGCATGGGAACATCGGAGCAAGGAGTAGCGTTAAATTTTTTAACTTATTGAGAATATTGAATTTTATTGTTTAATTTTGCTTGAATTTTCTGATAATTAATAGAAAAATACCATCGAATCGGACAAAAAACTGATAGGAAATATTAAACAGATAAGAATCTAATAATTGACTTATGAAAAGAGTTCTACTATCATTTGTTGTGGCGTCGCTCGGCTTGAACGGATTTGCCGCTTCCTTCAATCTTGAAAATGTAAAGAAGGAGATCAACAAAGACATCATCAAGAAAGAGATGCCGCGTAGAGTAATGTCGATGAAGAAAATCGACAACGTGTTCACATCCGAGACAGCAGCCACAAGAGCCGGAGCTTCCGCCGAGTCATTGGCAGGCACATGGCAATTCTCGATGGGCGACTATTATTTCCAGGATAGCGCAAACACTTCAATTCCCATTGAGTATGAAGCAACTGTTGAAGATGGAGAAGTGGTATTTTTCGAAGATCCCACAGGCTATGAACTTCCTTTCGTCGGAATTTATGATGAAGCCACATCTACTCTGGCTTTCCCATACGGACTATTAGGTTCGCTCCCGGTGGGAGGAGTTACCTATTATGTCTTCCAGTCTCCCTTTGTATATAACTATACAACCAACAATCTTGATCAACAAGACGCAATCTTCGGGACCTATAATGCTACGGCCGGCACTATCACCTTTGATGCTGACAACGGTATTGCGTGGGAAGCTTGCACGGACCAGAATGGAACAAATATGGCAGGTTATTTCGCGATCTACGATCTTGAAGGTGCAACCAGGACATCTGCCGGAAACCCCGGTGGCAGCGGCAGCGGTGACACTGATGACTCATCTTGGACAGATATGGGTATGGCCACATTTATGGACGGTTGGGTGCTCCCGGCTTGGGGTATCGACCAGACCGATCCGGCAAACCAATACAAGGTGGCCTTGCAGCAGAATGTAGAGAATCCGAATGTATATCGACTCGTAAATCCTTATCAGTCAGGTCCGGCTGCTGAATACAATTCTAATAAGACAGGCGGTTATATCGTTTTCGACGTAACGGATCCCGACCATGTGCTCTTCACAAAATCGTCAGCCGGTTTCGCAAACTCCAGCATGAGTGTATCGACCTTCTATTGCTACAATACATTGGGCGCAATCTACGCTGACTATCTCAGTTCAGGTGGCAAAGACCCGATCGAACTGGTGATAGATGTTATAGGCGACCAGATCCTCTACACCACTTTCAAGAATGGTGTGGTAAGCCTCGGCTCAAGGGTAGATCCTACAACCGGCGCAGTTGAATATGATGCCAATTTCGGTGTTCAGTCTAATCCCAACGGCGGATATGTATGGCAGAACAACCAGGGCCAGTCTCCCAACATGGTGGCATCGATCACATTCCCCGATCCCTCTGACAACACTCCCGGTGATAATCCCGGAGATGCCGCTATTGACTCTATCGGCGCCGATGAGAATGCACCGGTGATCTATTACAACCTCCAGGGTCGGAAAGTGGAGAATCCCGTCAACGGTATCTTTATCAAGAAGCAAGGAAGCAAGACTGTGAAGATCGTGAAATAATTAGATAGTATATCTCAGATAATAGCAGGAGGGTGTGTCATAAATTTTGACACACCCTCCTAAGCTTTATTTTCCACCCCGGCGGGGTGGCCTATTTTATCGTGGGAATGCGGGCTGCAGAAGTTTTGCCACTTACAATTTGCATCTTCTTGTTCCCTAATTTTCGACAAAATGATATTGAGGAAAGCAAAGAGATAAGCGTATGATAAAGCTGTGAAATAACCGGATTTTGGAATGGTACGCTGACAACAATACCGACAACTCCAATTAGTTATCTCCTGCAGTTCGTAATCCTGCGTTCAGACCGCTCCCTGTTTCCATGACCTGAAAATATAGCTAAAAAACTATAAAAAAGTAAGATTTTGTGCTTTTTTTGTTGAAAATTGATACAAGTTAAGATTTTTTTTTATAACTTCGTAGTCTAAATAGAAAATAATCAGTCACTTCAGCCTTAGAAATCATACTAAATAGGCCGGATTGGCTGTTATTTTGGCAGTCACCCCGTACACAGTAGCGAAGCGGCTGATGTGCGGGGTCTATATAGTAAAATAAAATAAGAAAAACTAACCTAATTAATGTCAGATATGAAGAAACTTTCGCTTTTTATGACACTAATGGTATCGTTGCTGTTGCCGTCGGCATGTAGCTATGACGATACCGATGTGTGGAATGCGGTAGATGATCTGGATCAACGTGTCACAGCCCTCGAAGAGGCTGTAAACAAATTGACAGATCAGACCTCTTCCCTTCAACAGATGCTCGACAATAAGCTCTTTATTGTCTCTATGGAGGAGACTGAAGAGGGGTATAAGCTCAACCTTATGTCAGCCTCCGGCGAGATGTCGACCATGCACGTGCGCCATGGTGCAAATGGTGCTGACGGTGCCAACGGCAGCGACGGCAAGGATGGCAACGAAGGTAACGCCGGCACAGCGCCCAATCCCCCGGCTATCGGCGTGACGATGGGTGAAGACGGCACCTACTACTGGACTATCGACGGTGAAATCCTCCGCGATGACGTAGGCAACCCGATCCCTGTCAACGGTAAAGACGGACAGAACGGACAGAACGGACAGAATGGCGCCAACGGTGCCGACGGTAAGGATGGCCAGGACGGCAAGACTCCGACATTCAAGATCGAAAATGGCCAATGGTACGTGTCGTTCGACAACGGTATCAACTGGACAGGCCCCTACGGACAGGCCACCGGTGTAGACGGTGACGCTTTCTTCCAGGGTGTGGTGTTGCTCGAGGGTGGTAAAGCCGTGAAGTTTACCCTTATCGACGGAAGCACCGTCGTGGTGCCCCTGTATCAGGAATTCAATATAGCTTTCGATGTGGAGAATTTCCTGATTGTTTCAGGCGAAAGCGCCGACATACCTTTCACCATCACCGGTGCCAATCCCAACACTATCGTTGAGGCCTTCGGCAAGAATGGCTGGGTGGCCGACGTGATTCAGGATAATTATGCCGCCGGTATACTCCGTGTGACAGCCCCGGCCGACAAGACCGGCACGGGACGTATCATCGTGCTCATAAACGACGGTGGCGACAAGACTCTCATGCGCACCCTCACCTTTGTGAGCGGCAGCGTGACGGTGTCCACCTCCGGCAGCGATATCGGGCAACAGGGGGGCACATACACTCTTGATGTAACCACTAATCTGGATTTTGAGACTCAGGTGGCCGAAGACGCCAAATCATGGCTGTCGATCACCAAAACACGTGCTTACGAGGAGAGAACCGAGTCTTTCGAAATCACAGCTACGGCCAACGATACGCCCTATAGCCGTATCGGTATAATCTCCCTCGTACATGAAGGCACTGTAATCGAAACAATCTCAGTGGTGCAGGCTCCCGTCACCTACGACAGGAGTCATCTGGTCTTGATCGTAGACCCGGCACAGGTATCCGGAGGAAAAATCACTCTTCCGGGACTTTATATGGCATCCGGTTCACCGGAGATTGTAATCGACTGGGGCGACGGCTCGGAGAAAACCACTTCATCGTCCGATTTGAATAGCCCTACTCACGTTTACACAGACACCTCAAAGACATATATTGTAGAGGTCACCGGTAAATTCAAGGAGATGCAGGTTAATGCAGATGGTGTCACCCATATTGTGCAATGGGGTAACGGACCATATAAAACCATTACTGCAAAAGCTTCTACTTTGGTAAAAGTGGCTTGTCCGGAACCGGAGACGAAACAATATGTAGAAACGGTTTCATTTGATGGCCCGGCCAACGGAACTTCTAAACTGGAAAGCATTGACCCTGACTTTTTCAAGGGGATGGTGAACCTCACCAACCTGAACTCCGCTTTCCGATATTGTACCAAGCTTAAATCCTTGGCCGACGGAATGTTCGATGATTGTAAGAAGGTCACCAATATTTATCAGCTTTTTGACGGCTGTACATCCCTTGAGAAAGTGCCGGCTATGCCTAATCTTGGTATAGAGAATACAACAGGGAGGCTGCAGGTGGCTAATATGTTCCGCAACTGTAAGGCTCTCAAGGAGATCCCGGAGAATATGTTTGATCAGAGTGCTATAAAGAGAATGTACAACTTTCAGAACATGTTCAGCGGTTGTGAATCTCTGCAACGTATTCCTGACGGATTTTTCAAAGGTGCTCTCGGTGACACTCAGTATAATGAGGCATCAAGTATGGCAAATTTTTTCTATAATTGCTATAATCTGGAATATCTCAATCTGACCGAATTCTTTAATGAGGGCCCGGGCCGTTTGGGATATTCGTGGGGCTCTACATTTTACAATTGCTCCAAACTTCAGGGCAAGATTGACCCGTATATTCTGACTGTTAACGGCACTACCTACGAGGTATATCCCTGGGATCAGAATACATATATTGGCAGCTCTGACCCCGACATATATGCAGCAGCCAAGGAAGCATTCGGAACAAGGCAAAACACCAACACCGCCGGTTGTTTCACCGGTTGCACTTCTCTGGAGCAATATACTACTCAGATTCCCAAGACTTGGGGCGGTCTGTTCGATCCCAATGCGGCCACCGAACCGCCGACACTCACAGTCAGCGGCATCCCGATGAGCGGAATGGAATATTATGCCATCAATTTCTCGGTCAGCAGCCAGAGGGCTACAACGATAAAATATATCCTCGGCTCACTTGCAGACTATGAATTCCTGCTCCCACAATATAACAACGATGTCACCCGCCTCGTTGATGATCTCGGATCCGAGCTGACTACTCAGGCTGTCAATACTGCCAACTCATCATCCGTATCTCTCCCCTTCATGGATGCTGACCCGGAGACAACCTACCGTCTTGTGGTTGAGGCTATCAACGATAAGGGTATGGTGTTTAAGGATGTGACTGTAACCACGGGGTCTGTGCCCAAGGGTACTGATGCCTACGAGGCATTCTTAGGTCAATGGCGTGTCACTTCCACCAGCTCCACCACCGAAGAAGCCGGAGACACCGGTCCGATAAGCTTCGACATCATGATCGAACCTTACCGCACCAATGAAAGCTACATGGTGTCGGGCTGGGGTACAACCATCTTCCGCGATCATCCGCAGAACAAGATGAGATTCCTCTTCGAGAACGGGCAGATGAATGCTTACGCCGGATATGCGGGACCCAAGTCGATGTGGAACACTATCGCCTCCCGATATTATCCCTACACTCATGAAACCTACGGCTATCAGCTCTGCGATATAGGTATGTTTGCCTACGGCCAGACTCCCGACGGCAATTTCTCCGTGCTTCTTGCCACTCCCAACACTCCGATCCTCAGCTCAACGGTTCAGGGAGACATAATCTCGATGAAGGGAGGCCAGAGTTCGGAACTTGCAGGCTACGGCGTATCGAAGGTGTATGGTATGGATATCTTCATCAATACCGGCGGTATGGGCTGGAGTTTCACTCGCCGGCCGCTTGAGACAGTGCTCCCGGAATATGTCACCACCATCAACGGAGTGGAGTGTGGTAAATATGCTTTGGGTGACTATACTCTGACTAAGATAAGCGGCACCCGAGCTGCCAAGAAATCAGCTCCGCGCGGCCTCATCAAGCTTAATATTTAGAAGGAGCGGAGGTCTCCCGACCTCCGCCCCTTTCCGGAAACCGGAAGGTTTCCTGTCCCCCTATTAAAAAAATATTTATTTAATAATCTAACATTTAACAACATGAAGCAATTTCTACTGACAGGTCTGACAGCCTTAATGCTGCTCGGGACCAGCTTCACAGGTAGAGCCGACGACTCAACGTTAGTCCAAGGTTATACCGAAGACTTCACAACCCTGTATAAGGGAGCAACGTCAGGTAATATGAGCCGTTCTAGTTATGGTTATCCGGTTAAATACTGGATACGCGAAGGCGTTACAACTAAAAATTTAGCTGTAAACGGCACCTATAATCACGGCTCATCAACAACAAACCGGTGTATTGGTTATTCAGTAGCTAATCAAGGTTCAGGATCAAATCAATCCGAAATTCTTATTACTCCAAAAGTTGGAGGTGATATAACATTTTATGTTCATAGAAGTATAAGTTCTACTACCAGTTCGCTTCAGAGCGAGATTGAACTGTTTAATATGACAGTTGATGATGGTGGCACATGGACTCGCTCTCCTCTTTCCGGCATATCCGGTGTTACAACTTCCGGAGTCGATGATATCACTACCTCGTTAGTTGGTAATAATATGACGGATTGGAAAGAAGTTAAAATTATGGGAGTGCCGGATGGCACAAGAATTGGTATCCGTTTAAATGGCCTTTTCATTGATGACTTTTCAGCTTCGAAAGCATGGCTCGAATGGCCATCTTATGTATGGGATGGTACTATAATACCCTATATCGATGTAACTCCATTGGGAACCACTTACACAAAATATTACCTTGATGCCGATAACAACTTATTGGATTCAGAAGGAAAACCCTTTACACTCGAAGTACAGCTTAAACAAACTGTCTATGCAGGAAAACCGACAGAAGACATGTTCAAATATCGTTTCCAATTTAGTGTTACGGGTCAATCAGAGCCTCTAAGACTCACTGATGCAAATGGTAATGATATAATAGCAGAATTTAATAACCGCCCGACTTCAGATTGGACATCTTTATCTAACGGAGATATTTCTCACGAAGAACAGACTATAGAATTTGCTTTGTATAATCTTGATCCGAAATATTTCAATACAAACACTTCATTCCAAGCTGTTAAAGTTGGTCCTGATGGTCAGGATGTAGGTTCCCCTATCTCCATGCAAAGGAAAAATACAGTGGCAACAGATGGCACTTGGAATGCTACCTCTTGGAGTAATTTCCAATTCGAAGCTCTTATTCCACAACCTATAATTGTTTACAGTACAACGGTACCTACCGCTACAACTACAGCTTCATCCTGGAAGGGTAATACACTTTCCGAATATCATCCATGGTTTATCAATCCAATTAGCAATGAAGCACCCATATACATGATCAATATAGCAGGTCGTGCTTCTATGGAAATTGAAAGTGTTACTTTTGATAATGAGGCCTTTGGGCTATTAGATAATCCTACTTTCCCGATTACAGTAACAGCTGATGGACTGTATAATCTCAAACCTTGTGTAAAGGCTACTCAACCGGGTATATATAAAGGGAAAATGACTGTTAAAGTCAAGAATGATGATACTGAATACGTTGCCTTGCTTGAAGGTGCTGTAAAGCCGAATTACGATACCAAATATCTCTTCCATAATGAAAATGGAACAAACAATGCAACTATGCCTGAAGGTTGGCTCGCGACGGGCAACTGGCAGATTGCAAATTTAACAGCAGCACAACAGAAAGTTGATGGTAAGTGGACTCAGGCTGCTTCTACTTATGGCACCACACCTGCCAATGTCATCCTTTCTTCTCCCAAAATGCAATTTGAACAGGGTGCAGAAATTTGGTTTGACGCCACGTGTTATCAGTTAACCGGAGAAATGTCGGTACTTTACTCGAAAGACCGCAGCAACTGGCAAGTATTGAAAACAATGACAGTTGGCCCGGTAACGCCCACCGATGCAAATCCTTTGACTGAGGATAATTTTAATACTTTCTTCACATCAAAGAGTACATATAATGAAAACTTGTTCAAGACTTATATGGTTACAGTTCCGGAGGCCGGTGAGGGTTATATAGCTTTCCGCACAAGCAGCAATCAAGCCCGTGTAGACAATGTTGTAATGGATGGGACTCCGGTTGCTGTTACAGTAGATATCGCCTACATATCACAATCAGTACCTTCCAAGTTCTCTCTCAATAAAACTAAAGAAGTAAGCGTGACATATCGTAACCTTCTCGCTGAGATTCCTGCTTCTGGATATAAGATCGAAGTGGTTCAAGACGGTCAGGTATTGAAGACTGTTGACGGTACTGTAGCTCTTACAACCGGTAATGACGTTACTATTCCAACAACAGTTGCATTCTCAACTGATGGGAAGCATGAATTGAGCTTTAACCTTGTTAAAGATGAAGAAAGCATTAGTTCCGCTGTTGCAACCGTAAACGTAGTTGACGAAGGTTATGACGAAATTTTCCAGGTTGGTCCTAGCCATACTAACAATATGTTGTCAGATGACTGGAATAGCTGGCCTTTGACACCTCAGAGCACTTACGCAGTCACAAGTGAAGCTATTTATCCGGCAGCTCTTTTACAAGATATTAATGCTAATGGTGCTTCAGCTACTAATGGAAATGAGTTTGACGCAAATGCACCATTAACCGGTCTTAAAAATGGGGATAAAATCACATCTATTGGTTGGATAGCTTATGCATCTGTCTCTACCCCTAATATCACGAGTGCAGAATTGCCGGTAGAACTCTATCTTGAAAATACAACTGATGAAACTTATACAGGCACTGCAAATAACATTGCATTTAAAGAAGTAGGTGACGGCACCTTGAAGCAGGTGTTCAAGGGAACAATGGTTTTTGATTTGACAAAGACTAATAGCCAACGAAATAAAGCCACTGCAGCCGCAGGTACTCTTGTTGACATGGAGGAACCGATTGCCAAAATTATCTTGGATGAACCTTTCGAATACACAGGTAATAATCTCCGAGTTCAATTAAGAATTCCGAAAGTTTACTTTAATCAGAATAGCCCGGTAGAAGGAGCCGAATATTTCAATTGGACAACCAATAATAGTTCTATAGCCGGTCAGATTATGGCTCTTGATTCAAAGGGAACTAATACGTCGGATTACAGAATTCTTTATCAAAGTGGCGCTACTGCTAAAACTATCTCTGCTCAGCTACCGATGCTTATCATGGGCAAGCAGGTTGAGGCTAAGAAGCTGACCGGTACTGTTTCTCATTCTATGACTCAGAATGGTCTCGCAGATGTTAAGGTGACTGCTTCAAGTGCAGAAGGTGTTGCTTTCTCCGGCTTAACTGATGAAACCGGTGCTTACTCTATCGAAATCGGCAACCCGGACTTCGACTTCACTGTGACCGCAGAGCACACTACAAGCACAAAGTTCCATCCCTACACTTCTGAAACTACCGTTAACTTTGCTGAAGGGGATGTAGAACATAACATCACTCTCAATGCCAAGACTGTGACTGTTTCCGGTATCGTAGTTGACGGTAAGGATGCTCCGGTTGAAGGTGCTACCGTTACCCTCACAACTGATGAGAACGGTGAACTGACTGCTACAACAACTGCTGACGGTGAATTCTCATTCACTACTTCTGATATCAACAGCACACTCTCTCTCGAGGTGACCAAGACAGGTTATTCTTCATACACAGATGATGCTGTTGATGTGGAAGAAGCTGACGTAGAACTCGATGACATCGTGATCTTCAAGAATGTGACTATCTCCGGTGTGGTTAAGGATACAAGAAATGAACTTGTAGGCGGTGCCACTGTAACCCTCACTGATGAGGATGGAAACGATGCTACAACAACTTCCGACTCTATGGGTGAATTCTCATTCACTGACAAAGAAGCTAACAAGGACTACACTCTTACGGTTTCTAAAGAGGGTTATGACGATGCCAACGAGCCTGTTTCTGTGGAGGTAGATGACAAAGCAGTGACAATCACACTTTACGATGAAGGCACATCATATCTGAGCTCAATCTCCAAAGATGGAGTGACAGTGACCCCGGGCTTCGGACAGATCCGTATCGAGGCTGCAGGCAAGGATGTTGTAGTGGTAGACATGGCAGGTCATGTAGTTGCCAACTATGCCAACCTTGATGGTAGCGTGGTAGTGGTTGTGCCGGCCGGTATCTACGTAGTCAACAACACTAAGGTAGTGGTAAGATAAATCCCGTCGCGCCACGCGATCACAATCAATACAGAGGAGGCCCTATCCGTGGAGCCTCCTCTTTTATTTGCATTAGGGGCGGAAACATTCCTGTTTCCGTATCCGCCCTCCTGACTGTGCTTTTCGGAAACAGGAATGTTTCCTCCCCTACTTAACTCATTTGCATATACGGGATTTTAGAGGTATTTTTGTAACAATAAATCGTTAGAAATGAAACACATCCTACCATTCCTTTTCCTCTCTCTTGCTGCCCCGGCTATCGCCGCCGTGGGTGATGATTTCGATTTTACTTACGAGGGTCAGACGTTGACCTATACCGTCATAAGCGAAGCTGATAAAACCGTCGCCACAAAGGCCGGGAATTCCTCAGGGGCCGGAAACAGTATCTCGGGGGAATTGATATTGCCCTCGATGGTGGAATATAACGGAGATGAATATGAACTTACTACCATCAGCACCTACGCGTTCGTTTACAGCAAGGAGATGGCAAACGTAGTCATACCGAACTCGGTCACCTCCATCGAAGCCGGTGCTTTCGGTTATTGCACCGGTCTTACCACTCTAACTATCCCCGACTCCATGGTGACTATCGGGGATTACGCCTTCTCGAATTGCTCGAAACTCGTGACGGTCGTAATGGGTAATTCCGTACAGTCGATCGGTGATTACGGTTTCTTTGAATGTGAGGTGTTGAGGAGAGTCGAGATCTCCGATCTCGCGGCATGGTGCGGGATAAGTTTCGTAAACATGTTCTCCAATCCGATGTTCTATGCCGAGCATATATATCTTGACGGAGAGGAGATAATCGACTTGGTCGTGCCCGACACGGTCACAGCCATTGGCAAGAACGCTTTCATCTATGGGGTGGCGCTCAAGAGTGTGGTGATTCCGGAGTCGGTTACGTCAATCGATTACGGTGCTTTCTGTTATTGCAATTATATCACGAGCGTAAAACTTCCCTCAGCTCTGACTTATCTGGGTGACTTCGTATTCTATGAATGTAACCGGCTTGTAGATATCAATCTTCCGTCCACTATCAGGGCTATAGGTGCGAGCACGTTCGCCAATTGCCACAGCCTCACGGAAATAGATATCCCCGATTCAGTTACTTCCTTAGGGGAACAGTCGTTTTACGGATGCTTCTATCTGCGTAGCATCAAGCTGCCGGAGTCGGTGACTGAAATAGCAAAGAGCAGTTTCGCCTATTGTCATAGCCTGAAGGATGTGAAACTGCCTTCTTCGCTCACTTCTTTGAGTGATTTCCTTTTCAATAATTGTGACGCGCTGGAGGAGATAACGCTCCCCGGGTCGGTGACGTCTATAGGGCTTGCGACGTTTGGCTATTGCAGTGCGCTCAAGAGCATCGTTATTCCGGGGGCAGTGACCTCGTTAGGGGATGGTGCCTTTATAAATTGCTCGGCGCTTGCATCGATAACGTCGGAAGCTACGACACCTCCGGTATGCGGTAAGCAGGCGTTCGATAATGTAGACAAGGCAGGATGCACGTTATATGTGCCGGAGGGTTCGCTCGAGGCGTATAAGAGTGCGGCGATATGGAAGGATTTCTTAAATGTGGAGGCAGCCGGCATCAAAGATATTATGGCCGATGAAGCCGGTAAGGATATCTATAGCCTAAATGGTCAGCTAATAAAACGGAACGCCTCCCGATCCGACCTTCAATCTCTCACCCCCGGCCTCTACATCATCGAAGGCCGCATGATAATGGTGAAATAAACCCCCCACGTCCCGCCGAATGAACCGGGTAATGCCCGCTCCGATGCCGATTATGGGCGAGGTGTGGGATAGCTACGCTCTCTTATCGGGGGTAATACAATTTCGTACGCATACCATATGCAGAAAATAAAATTAGCGATATAACTTCTTGAATTTCAATCTGTTATATCGCTAATTCTGTGCCCTAAGCCGTGACCTTTGTATTTGTTCATACTTAGGTTAATTTGGTGATTTTGAGGAGTGGTATCAACTTAATCTTGCAAAATTAAAGTGATAAAGCCCAGAATCTGCGACCAAATGCGACCAACCTCCCATTTATATTCTCAACAAGGTTTTCGGCATTTTTATAGATATCTTCAAAAGATAAATCTTCATCCAAAGAAGGCCAATGATAAAACTATAAATTAAAACTCATGGGTTAGAAATTCCCTTAGATTTAAAGTTTTGATTCCGTTAAAAGAAACTGGTGCTGACTCCTTATAGGTTACTACAAATTTTTCATAATTATCCGGGATAGAAAGAAGGTTTCCAAATTCTCGTTCTATGGTTTGTTCCTCTAAAAGGGATCTGGCTACTTGAAAATATTTTTTTTCACCATCTTTTTCCGCAATCAAATCAATTTCTTTCCCCCTGGGAAGATTCCCCACACTCACTTTAAACCCAGCTAACGATAAATAATTAAAAACAAGATTCTCCATTATACCTCCTATATCTCCGGGTCTCAAGCCTCTAATAGCATTTCTAATGCCTATATCTTCATAAAAAATCTTTTCCCCTATTTCAAAAAATCTTTTGCCCTCGATATCCCATCTTCTCACCCTGTTTATCACACATGCTTCTTCTATATAAGTCAGGTAATTCTGTATGGCCGGTACCCCTGTATTCAATTTTTGACTTTTCAGATAGTCTGAAATTCTTTTAGCAGAAAATATCTGACCGATGTTGTCTGCAAGAAAGGAAAGCAGTCTTTTCAAAAAATCAGTATTTCTTAATGAATGACGTTGTATGATATCCCGGAAGATAATTGAATCCGTTATCCCGCTGAGGTATTCCGTCCAGGTTTCTTTAGCAGGAAGATTTATCAGGAAAGGCATTCCCCCATAACGTATATAATCCTCCAATGAATTATCATTATCTTCTTTTTTGTGAAAATTCAAGAATTCGTTATATGAAAGAGGATGTATCCTGAATTCTATATTTCTTCCTGATAAAGACGATGAAATTTCAGAAGACAACATTTTTGAATTACTACCGGTGATATAGACATCATTTCTTTCATCAAGTATTAGAGATCTTACAACCTTGTCAAAATTCTCCACTTCCTGAATTTCATCAATAAAAATATAATTTTTTTTACCATCTTTCAGTCTGCCTGTTATTTCCTCATGTAGCGTATTGGCATCTTTAATATGGGAAAAGGCAAAGTCTTCCAGATTAATGCTTATTATATTGGCTTCAGGATTTCGGGTTACTATTGTATTGGCGATTGATTTCAGAATATAACTTTTACCTACACGTCTTTGTCCGACAAGAGTTTTAATCAGGCTTTTATTAATAAATGGTAATATCTTATCAAGATATAAAGGCCGTTCAATTATCATGCGAGTTTTACTTATACAATAAACTTTTGCAAAAATAACAAAAAGTTTTATTCATACAATAATTTATTTTGCTTTATTTGGTCTTTGTAACTTCGACACTTTCAAATCAACCACGAGAAAAAGCAAGAATGCTCACGTCTCCCATAGGCGTGGGCATTACTCATTTATTTTGGTTGATAGGTAGTCGAAGACCTAGGATACAGATAAACAGAGTTTGTCCACGTTTCTTTATATCCACAAGTCAGATTTTCAAATGGATGAAGTGGATGAAAAAGAATATCAGACAAATATTCTAATTTTGAACAGGCAAAGGGAAAGACCCACGCTTTAAGTCATCGTGGCTATATATTTTTACAGTGGATTAATTGATTGAGTTATTTGTATTTCAATTATAAAAATGCTAAATTTGTAGTGTCACGCAAGTCCCTTAATGGTTCTTGAAATGACTTAAAATAATGAAAGGCGTTACTAAACGCTTCTGTTCTGTCTCTTTGGAACTTCGCAACTTTCAATTGGATTGACAGAGTGAAGCAAATGGAACGCTCATGGATATGTAGATAATCGATAGGTTTTCTATATTGTGAAATATGGGATTCATAAAGGTTTTTATACATATGCGTGGGTCTTCTACTTTGCTCGTTCTTCAATCCAGGGCATTGCGAAGGCCTCAAAGAGTGGAACGAGCGGATAGTTCGGCACCCACGCTTTTTTTATAAATAGACCTCTTAAGGGTGTACAGAGGCAAGTAATCTCTAAAATATGAGAAAACTGATTTCTTTTATTGCCATTGGTGCCCTATTAGCATCTTGTGGTGGAAACACATCCTCTAAAGAGGAAAACAATGAAGATTCCATAGTAGTGGAAGAAAGTATTGCGGAAATAAGTGAACCAACCGTAGAAAGCAGTCCCGTCTTTGAGGAAGAAGGATCTGATGAAGTAATTCTAACTCCTCCATTTTCCATAAAAGGCGTATGGGAAGAAATAAATGATAAAAAATATGGCTATGGAAGACGTGAATATTATAATGTCACAGTAAATAAAAATGGCACGTATAAGATAGAACAAATTGTGTCTACGAGTGATTCAAGAAGTAATGGAAAGTGGTATTCTACTCCTTCTGACTCCTCCACTTATGAAGGCAGATGGACTGTTGCTTATAGAGCTATGGGTGAAACTTCACAAAAGGTTTATGACTTAAGAAGACAAAATGGTGATACCCGCTTATATATTCCCGAGGATGGAGAATATTTTTGGGACGCAAGTAGTTCTTTTTATCATCCAGCGAGCTGGGAGTCAGTTGCTAATCTAAATTTTAATAATGCCATAAAAGTAGCAGAATACACAAAAAACAACAAAACTACAGTTCTAATCCCTGAGGCTGAGCGAATTACAGCAACCAAACAACCTATAACCTATGATTTGGTGGGGAAAAAATATGTAGACAAATCATCTGACTGTTATTTGGACTTTAACAATAAACGTTATGTCACCATCACATTCGGTAACAAAGAAACCAAAACCACAGATTATTATATCCAAGCAAATGAAATCAGCATAATTGGCCTTGCTAATGATGGTGAATTAATAGATGGTGATAAAACAATCAGATTCAGGAGAAATCAATATGGTTATCCTATGCAGTTTACTCTGGTAGAATAATGTTAGGACAAAACATTAGTCAAGGACGGGATATAAAATAATAAAATAATTGACTTATCAAAAACATCAAGCGGTTGATTGAAATGTCGACCGCTTTTTTTAATTACGAAGGTATCAACTAATATTCCAAGAATTAAGTATTATAATAAATTTGTATATCTTTGAATTCTATTTTGATATGCAGATATGTCACAATTCCTTAATAATACATCCTATGACCATTCGGAACAGTCCACGGAGATTGATTTCAGCGATGCACTGAAATTACATGGCGGTGGTTCTATCTGTGACATCTACCGCACAAAATGGCAGCGTAGGGAAGTCTTTGTGAAAAGGCTAAAAAAGGAATATAGGTCTAATCCTCTTTATCTTGATGCTCTCGACAAGGAATTTGAAATAGGGGTAAAACTAAAACATCCCTCTCTGCCCAATTATCTTGAATTCCATAGGGATTATCTCATTATGGAATTTATAGATGGATGCACATTGGAAGAGATGATCAAAAGAAAAGACCCATGGCTTTCTAATGAGGATAACATTGTGAAAATGTTAAGCCAACTTGTACATGTCGTTGATTATCTCCATTTCCACCATATAACACATTGTGATATTAAACCAGATAATATCCTTATCACGGCCAATAATCATGACCTTGTGCTCATTGATTTTGATAAAAGTTATACCGATTCGCTGAATGACACATCTGGCGACCCATCCAAATATGGATTATCCTCTGATGACGTGGGAAAGATGGCAATTGATTTCCACGGTATAGCACAAGTTGTAAAGAAACTTAAGAATAATATTCCTGATTTTAGATTTAAGGAATATAAGAATTTCATTAACGAATGCCATAAACAACAACCCACTTCTGAAGAATTATTAAAACTACTTGAAAATAACAGCAAGAAAAGGGATAGGAGTTTTTATTGGTTGGTGACATTTGCTCCATTCTGCGTTGCCTTGGCATTTGGAACTCTCTTATGGTTACTACAAGGTAAAAACGGTTATGATGACAGTTACGGAGTAATAAAACCATCCGTTCAAGTTATTGATTCAGTCAATCATGAATCAACTGAAGAGCAACCCGACTCAGAGAAACTATATAATAAAAACAATCATAATGAAACATCTCAGGCAGTTGCCATCCCATTATCGCAGCAACAAATCCATGAGAATGCCAAAGAGATGGCCAAAGAATTGGATAAAAGAATTTATCCGCTTTACACACAATTAAACGCCGGCTTAGACACCCTTAATTTGATTAAGAATGACACTACTTTGACATGGGAACAATTATTATCTCGCATTCGGCGTTTTTCCGACAAAGAAGATGAATATAAGGAAGAAACATTCGCACTAGTTCATGAGATGTTCCCTGATATCACAGATAGGGAAGCTATGAGAATTTTAGCGTATTCCAAGTACTATACGGAATATAACAAGCGTGCAAATGCCGAACTTAAAGAATACGGCCAGGAAATAGAAAGACGCAAAAAATAGAGATTAGTGAATAGAGATTAGTGAATAGATTAGAGTGTATCCATTTCATCCATTTATTATAAGTAGTTTGGTGTATAGTTTTATTAAATTAATTTTGGAATCTAAATCCATCTTCTAAATTATAATTAACATCTAATAATTATTGGTATTTATTGTACTGTTATGGCAAAAGATAGTGTCACATTAGAAAAAAGCAAAGAATTTGCAATTAGGATTGTCAGGCTATATCAATATTTATACAATGAGAGAAAGGAATATGTCCTATCGAAACAAATATTAAAGAGTGGGACTTCAATAGGTGCTAATCTTTCAGAAGCTCTTTATGGTATTACTAAAAAGGATTTTCTTTCAAAAGTTTATATTTCCTTAAAGGAATGTGCTGAAACTCTGTATTGGCTTGAATTGCTGTATAAAACATCTTATATTACTGAATCTGAATTTGATTCTTTGAATAAGGATTGTACAGAATTGGTCAAACTATTCACTTCAATTGCTAAAACTACATCTTCCAATCTAATCTCTAATCTCTAATCTCTAATCTCTAATCTCTATACATATGGCCAATGATAATGAAATACTGAAAAGAATCAAGGATAAGGTTGGCTTGGATATGTCAAAGAGCGTGGATTTTGATATCCTTGCCCAAGCCATCAAAGACAAGACTAATGAGGGTCTTGGTGTTAACACTCTGAAAAGATTGTTCGGATACAAGACAGATAAGATAGTCCCGAGGATGTCAACGATGGATATTATCGCACAGTATCTCGGTTGCCCGAATTACGAATCATTGATTAAAGAATTGGGTGATGATGCGGATATATCCTTGTTTACCCCTGTGGATTCTATTGATCCCCAAGACCTTGAGAAAGGTTCACAGATACGGCTTGCATACGACCCCAACCGTGTTTTCTTCCTTACCTATCTTGGAGATTTCAAATTTATAGTCAATGAAGCGGAAGGAAGCAAAAACATTCAGAAAGGAGACATATTGATTATCAGCCAGTTAGTTGTGGGACATCGTTTTGTTGCTTCACATGTTGAAAGAGACGGCCAAGATCTCGGTGGATATGAATCCGCCAAATATAAAGGCCTTAAATCAGTAGAACTCGTAAATCCATAGCAGAAACATGACCCAAGCAGATTGGATAAAGGCCCAATTAAAGGATGATGATTTTAGTTTCCGACTTGCATCCCTTTCCCAAAGACATACTGGGTTACCAATGGTTATCTTAATAGATACAAAGTTGTTGGATAACAAGAATACTCCAAGACTTCTTTTCAACGATTCTTATGAAAATAGGTGGCAATGGGAAACATTATATCCAATCTCTATTGACAAAGAAAATCCTATCCTCCTTCTTGGTGAGCCACCCCATAATCTCTCTGGAAATTCCCTTTCCCTATTGAAAACATGGATTATAAATCATTATGATGGATTAATTAAAGTGTGGAATGGGGAAATCTTCCAAAACGAATTCATAATTTCTATTACGAAACAATTACGAAATTTAATAGTTTGGTAATTATTTCATAATCTTTTCAGACATCTTTTAGGCTAAATCCACCATTCTGCGGTTATCATTAATCTGTAAGCATTAACTGAAGTACACCGTTTGGAAGATTTCAGAGAGTTGTCCACGTTTTTTGTGTCCTTGGTATAAATGTCAAATGGATGAAGTGGATGAACAGTTTTCCAAAGAATTGACCCTAAATTTGAAATTCTTTAGAATACAAATTAACTGAAAAGAAAATTTAAAACACTTACATCTATAATTCAAATGAAAAAACTAATTTTATCACTCTGCGCAGTCACGGCAATCCTATTTACAGGTTGCCGCTATGATGATTCCGATCTGTGGCATTCGGTGAATGATCTTGAAGCAAGAGTTAGCGCTCTTGAGAAATTGTGTTCACAGATGAACACCAACATCAATTCACTTCAAACGATTGTTTACGCCCTGCAGGATAATGATTACATCACAGGAATCAATCCATTGTATGAGGGCGACACACATATCGGTTACACAATAGACTTCGCCAAAAGTCCTTCCATAACGATTTATCATGGCAAAGACGGCAAGGACGGAGTTGACGGCAACCATGGCACCAACGGAAAAGATGGCTCAGACGGCTATACACCAACAATAGGGATAGCTCAGGATTCTGACGGCCATTATTACTGGACTCTAGACGGTACCTGGCTTCTCGACAACAACGGCAATAAAATTCTTGCAGAAGGCCTGCCTGGCAAGGACGGTCAGAACGGAGCTGACGGCAAGGATGGACAAAACGGAGCTGACGGCAAAGATGGAGTCGATGGCAAAGACGGTCAGAACGGAACCAACGGCAAGGATGGCAAGGACGGAACAAATGGTACCAATGGTAAAGATGGAGCCGATGGTAAAGACGGTATTACTCCCCAGTTCAAGATAGAGGAGGGAGACTGGTATATTTCTTTGGACAACGGTCTTACATGGCAATATCTTGGAAGAGCCGCGGGAGCTGACGGTAAAGATGGAGCCGACGGCAAAGACGGCCAGGACGGTGCCAATGGTAAAGATGGCGTTGACGGCAAAGACGGTCAGAACGGAACCAATGGTAAAGATGGAGCCGACGGCAAAGACGGCCAGGACGGTGCCAATGGTAAAGACGGTGTTGACGGCAAAGACGGTGATTCAATGTTCAGCGATATTGACACATCCAATCCCGATTATGTGATTTTTACACTTGCCGACGGAACTCAAATCAAACTTCCTACTTGGTATGCTTTTGAAGAATTGAAGACTCTCTGTAACCAAATGAACACTAACATTCAGGCATTGCAGACCATAGTAGATGCCATTAAAGATAATGATTATCTTCTGTCAGTTACACCTAAAATGGTAGATGGTAGTCAAGTGGGATACACTCTTACATTTGCTAAATCAGGTGTTGTTGAGATTTATCACGGAAAAGATGGTAAAGATGGTATCAACGTAACAAATGTAAGTAACGGCTCCAATGGAACCGACGGTAAAGTCGGAGAAAAGGGCGAAACTGGCGACAAAGGCGATAAAGGAGAAGACGGCAAAGACGGAATTGATGGCAAGGATGGTCATACTCCCGTGATTGGTGTCAAAGAAGAAGATGGAGTGCTTTATTGGACTGTAGATGGTGAGTTCTTAACTGATGATAAAGGTCAGAAAATACCGGTTACTGGTAAAGACGGTAAAGATGGAACTAA
>JAFLTR010000010.1:0-27056 GCA_022509205.1 Muribaculaceae bacterium
AAAGTTCATAAATTGAATAGGGTAATGGATTTTGAAAAATAGAATATAGTAAAGGATTTTGGAAAAATCCATCCCGTTATTAGCGAGCCGGCAAAAAGGGACGGAAACATTCTTGTTTCCGTAATTAAATGCGGAAGTCAGGAGACTTCCGCCCCTATAAAGGTAGTTGATTGTTACTAGCAAATTGTCAAATAATGGGATGAACTTTTCCAAAAGTTCATATATAGAATAGGGAAATGGATTTTAGAAAAATCCATCCCGTTATTAGCGAGTTGTCAAATAATGGGATGAACTTTTCCAAAAGTTCACAATATAAATAGGGTTTAGGATTTTGAAAAAATCCATCCCGTTGCTAGCGAGCTGTGAAATAATGGGATGAACTTTTCCAAAGTTCACATAAAGAATAAGGAATAGGATTTTGGAAATATCGACCCGTTATGATGCCGGAAAAAATCAGCCAATTAGCATAAACTAACTGGCTGATTTATATAATTATCGCTCTCTAACATGGAACTCACTTAACCTGACCTCCTTTTATTTCGCATGAATAAGAAAAGGTTTATTCTATATCTTTTACCAGGACAACATAAGGTATACTATCATCATTTGCCGTAGGATCGGCTGTGACCTGCCCTCCGGCGACACCCAACACCCAATGATTTTCAGGAGCATAGTTTCCTTGCCTGTTTCTATTGTTAAAATATTCATAGGAACAACTGAAGTATCGTCTGTCAGGATCCAACACTTCTGAATATAATAGAATGGTAAGTTCATTTATGTTTGGTACCCTCCAATCCGGTAGACCTAATTCTGCAGGTAAAGTTTCGACCATTTCCCACCATTTGGAATAATCTCTCATCTGATTGTTATTCGCCGGGACAACGAAAGGATTCCCATCCTCCAGAGGGAATTCCTGCTCATAATACATGAATTTTCTTGTTGGAAGACTTTCCATGTAGCCCACAGCATGGAGGGGTATAGGCTTTGTTGTCACTTCATTTCGTAAGGCTGCCGAACGATAAAACTCCATGTGGATTATTCGGTTATCCGGGTCATGAGTGTAAGCCGGTGTCACAATCGCGGCATTATATTCATCCGACCCGGGAACAAGATGTAATTCCTGACCCAGATTCCTGATACATCTTAGATTTCCCGAACGGTCTTCTTCTGCCCCATAATCCCATTTACTTACAGATGCCACCTCTTCAGCCCAAAACATTTTCGCGTCGCCGGTGATATAATGCGAAGTGAGGGTGCCTTTACCGGCCTGTATCTCGTTTTGGGGGAAATTTTTAGGAGAGAGGAGAGGCGTTGTAAGGGAGGCTGATCCCAGGGCGATTCGGGTATAGGTTTGTGCAGAAGGGATAAACCAGCGGATTTCGTATGGTTCGATGATATTATTGTTATTGAGATCCCGGTTTCTCACCATTGCCATCAGCACTTCCTGATTAATGGTCTTTGGTACGTATCGGATCATTTCCTCTCCAATGTTGTTAGGATCATAACCATAAGCCGGTTGCTGACACCATTCATCATAATTCTCCGGATCATCTCCCGGTGCAAGTTCCCCTTTTTCATTATTCCAGATTCTATACCAGCTCTTACGCCAGTCTTGGGTCACATATCGGTAAAGATTCAGCAGTCCGTCGCCGGATTCATATACGTTTGTGCCGTTTTTTGGATAGTGGACTATGGGTGCATTAATAAATGTCTCGTTTATGTGTTCCACCCCTATTGCCTGTTTGGCAGAACTGTTGTAGTAAGTCTGGATAGACCGTTGAGAAATAAGATAGACCGAATTGGAATATACGCTTTCAAAATCCTGTGCAATTTCCAAATCATTCAGCGTAAGCCATAATTTTCTTGAATCCTGATTCACATAGGTTCGCCAGCCTTCCGAATTTTGGTTCACTTGCATGAATCGGCCTGTCAGGCTTGCCGAATTTCTATCCTTTTCGTATTCATACACGTATTCGTCTATAAAAACAGTATAATAATGAGGAGTATTCAAAGCTTTCTTTATATCCTCATCAAGTTTGTCAAACTCATCTTCCTCAACGAAAGGGGACGGGAATTCAGTCCCAAGGAAAGTCTTATATTTTTCAATACTTTCCGAATCAAGATTATTATGTGAATCCGGATGAGCGAACTTAGAAGCATCCCTCAATGTTTCCAGCAGCCAAACCCCTTTATCATCAGCTGACTGTGCGTAGTTATAAATAGTCCCATCATCGGAACCGGCGCCTGTTTTCTCTTTTACGGGATAGCCTTCGATATCGGTCCTGCCAATCAGCCTCGGGTCGCCAGGATAATGGGCCAGCACTTCCTTCCCAGTTGTGGGCCTTATCTGCACCCAGTTATAAAACTGGTTTTGGGGCAACGCCTGTTTCATGGCTTCGTTATCATCAATGATATACATGCCGGAATTAAGGGAAAACTTATTGTTCTTGTTCCCGTGCATCATATCTATCTCATCATTCTCAAAAGGAGCCACGATTCGCCATTTAAGGTTTTTCCGCTGTCTGTCGGTCAAGGCAATGTTAAATACCCCATAGTGTGCATCCAATTCTATCAGGTTGGTAATGAGATCGGTGACAATCCCTTCCATACCGGGTTGAACTTCGGTATCGTTTTGCACTTCCAGACGAATATTATTGGCTCCTCCTATCAATACTTTATAGGTGTATGAAGTATTACGCCGGCAATTGAAGTCGTTGGCTTTCTTCAGTCCTTCACCTTCACAATAACCTAAATGAATTGTATAGGTAGCTTCCACATAACGACGGATAAACCTGCTATCAATATCAGCACCTTCAGGCACTATTACAGGTGTCTGTTTTTCATCATTAATGTCATAATAATAATCCAGGACAGCTTTAAGCACCACATAAGAAGCATTGTTGTTTCTCAACTCACGGTTGGAAGTCGGACCTCCCGGTATTTCTCCCGTTTTGTCCACCAGACTGGCATACCATCCTGTGTTTCTTCCATTCTCCTGTTTATGTTCCAGTTCCCTGGCATCGTAGAGGTTTGTAATTTTTTTATTATCAAGCTGATCCGATGTTATGATGCCCGTATGTTTGTTTTCAAGCAAATAAAAATCGAAACTTGAATCTATCAGGTAATTCTCCTTATATTTCTCTATCTCGAAAACATTGTCGAAATCCTTAGATTCCACAGAAGTGTGATAAAAGCTTGTGTTCAGGTCTTTCCCGTAATCATCCTGCCCGGTCCAGAAGATGACACCGTCATTCATCTTATTATCTGATGCATTCAGGTCGCCGTTCTCTCTGTTATGGATAAAGCTCATTCCCGGCACGTTCACCACTTGCCAGCTCACAGGAGTAAATTTGATTGCCTCATGAGGAATCAAGACAAACTTATTATAAGCTACAACCCTTTCCAGATGAATTATTCCCGGAAGCTCATTTTGTCCCGGTCGTATCGCAACTGTATTTGGATTGTTGTTAGCATCGAGGGTTCGGGATCCAGCATCTCCATTCTCAGAATAGTTCCCCGACATAAAGATATTACCCATACGCTGGGTGGAGAGAGGATTGTTCATAATACCCCCGAGTCTCTTAAACTCTTCCCAATTATCCGTTTCAAGCAACAGATTTTTAATTTCTTCCAGACGCTTGCCATTTTCTGTATCGAGGCCTCTCAGTCCTCCTGTATTTGCAGCTCCGACGATATATGACTCGCCCGAAAGAACGTTAACGTCTAATGATACTTCCCGGGTGGAATGATCTTTGATTATTTCAGATTTATTCAAGTAAACCTGGCCGGTTTTTTTACCTGTATTCTTGCTGAATACTCCAATCCATAAATCCTGTATCTCGGATGCTTCCTCTCCATCGGGATCTATACCGGCATCTCGGGTAAACACCTTCATGTCCCGGGCCGATATTTTCACCGATATGGTGGCATGCTCACCTTCCGGCACAAAAATGCCATTGTCGAATCCGAAATCATCCCTGCATGAAAACTGAGCCATGAAAACGACTCCGATGAGAATACATATAAATATTTTGTTAAATATCTTATACATCAATTAAACTCTATCTCGGTTTCAAGCCTTGTCCAGGGACATACGGTGTATTTCAATTTTATATTTTGATTTTCATCGATATCCGTGATGGTGTAGGCGTAATAATTATTTCTTACAACATCAAAAAGAGGGGAATTGTCAGGAATCAGACCCTCTTCCGAATAATTGGAAAGCTCAATGATTTTGTCTCCTGCAAATTTCTCGTTTTCATAAGTCAGAGAGACATTCAGCATAGGCCTTTCTTCATTGTTAGTCGTGAGTCCGCTGTTGTCCATCTCCGGGAGGTAAGCCACCAGTTTTTTCTTTCCCGGCTGTCCGTTCATATTTGTAAACATGAGGGCTCCCGATACAGGGGTCTGATTAGGACTGCTCGCTTTTGTAATTGTTAAATTCCCTTTCCCATCCATTGAATTTCCCGAAAGCGACATATCGGGGTTGAAAAAGCCTGAAGAATTATAATTGGAAATACTACAATAATTCATATCAAATCCCCTGGCATAAAGCTCATCGCTAACTTCAAAACTTATCTTCGCCAAAGATCTGACCACAGGAATAGTTACGTTTATAATCCTTTTCCCTTGGTTTAATGTCACATTTTCCGCAATATTAATCCTTGAGACACCGAACATCGGGACAAGGCGCTTATCTTCAATCGAGGGATACCAGCTTTCCCCTTGGTTTGAATCAAGTGAAAATTCCTTGTTTGTGGCCCAAAGACTTTCCAATGTATGATATGGGAAATCAGAAATGGGAGAGTCGTTAAAAGCAGGATAGTGTGATATGGAACCTATTGAATTCCAGTTAAGGAGAGCGACAATATAAAGTTCCGGGCTATCCTGTATGATTCGGGCGTCGATAGTATACCAACCGGAAACATTGCTTTCATTGAAATTTAGTTCTCTATCGGTCAGAACAGTCAGTAAATTCTGATCAGAAGTGTAAATCAAAATTCTGAAATCGCCCTCTCTATGATTTATGAAACTATCATGTAGCGGATCTGTGGTATTCACGGCCCTTGAAAAAATCGCATTCCCTGGATCCAGTGAAAGACATAGTTCCATTGATTCATCCTCCCTGTCAGGATAATAGTCATTCGCATCTAATTCATGACAGGCAGAAAGAAAGAGGCTGCTAATCAAAATCAGCAGGGATATATGAATATATTTATAGTTTATGAGTTTCCAAATTTCCATTAATCGAAGTGTAAAATAAACTGTATAATTCCCCCAAAAAGATTTGAGTCGCGGGTGCTATCTTCTGATCCTTTCCGACCCGCTCCATACGTGAATTAGGAAAAATCTTTGAATCCTTTTGCAAATATAATCATAAATTTCTATAAATCAAAACAAAAGGATAAGACAAGTCTGAATGTGTCTCAAATCGGCTTCCACAGCCGACCCGTTATTAGCGAGTCGGCAAATAATGGGATGAACTTTTTTAAAGTTCACATAAAAGGTTTTGGATTTTAGAAAAATCCAACCCGTTACTAGCGAGTTATCAAATAATGGGATGAACTTTTCCAAAAGTTCATATATAGAATAGGGTAATGGATTTTGAAAAAATCCATCCTTTTATTAACGAGTTGGCAAATAATGGGATGAACTTTTCTAAAAGTTCATATATCAAATTGGTTAATGGATTTTGAAAAAATCCATCCCGTTATGATGCAGGCAAAAAAATCAGCCAATTAGCATAAACTAACCGGCTGATTTGCAGATTTATTGCGTTCTTAAAACGATCTCACGTTGACTAACGGATAACCCGTTTAACTGTTTTACCGTCGGCAGTCTTGAAAATGTAGATACCCGGTGTCGGTTCCCCTTTGACTTTTACACCGGTTAGCGTGTAGATCTCTACAGGTCCGTTACCCGTACCGTCGATGATACTGTCGATGGAGTCGGTCTCATTGTTGCTCACCGTAACACTCTTTTCAAACCCGGGAGCCTTGATTGTCACTACGGCTGAATCATTCTTCTGTCCGGTAGATGTGAACGTTAGTTTAGTCTCTCCAAATCTTCCGCTACCCTCTACCTTCAGCCAGGAGGGAAGTCCCTCGATAGTAAGTTCCGAAGCGTCGTAATAACTGTCGAGCGTCAGTTCGCCGCTACCATCTCCTACATACACAAAATCCGATTCCGGTTCAAGCCATGGGAAAGCGGCGTCTACCATGATATAGAAAGCCACATAGCGGTCGATGATATTGGCTACAGCCGACCATGACAGCGGGCCCTCGTTCCCCTCAAATTTCTGCTTCAGACCAACCCATCCGAGACCGAGCTTGTCTGCATTGTCGACAGCCGACATTTCCGGTGAGAAATATTCCACATTCTTTGCATCGCGGAATCCCGAGATGGTCACGAAATAATATGGAGTCAAAGCTTTCGACATTACTATAGGTTCGTCAAACTTGAAATTGAAGGAGAGGATAAAGTTAGTGGCCAGACGGTCGATTATAGTGATATCGTCGCCCGTGCAGATAGCTGTGGCGTATGGAGTCTCCGGCACTACCCAGTCTTTGCCTATCAGATATATCTCGGCTTTCAGCTGAGTGTCACGGCTCAGGATTCCGTAACCGTTGGCTCTGACGCCGGAGATCACTAACGGTTCGTCGGTGGCGAAGAAAAGATTTCCTATCGATTCAAGATGACAATAGGTATTTTCATCCATTGTATAGCTCGTGTCTCCATTCAGCATCTGGTTAGTCCAGAAATAATCCGACACCTCGTTATATCCGAAATATGGCACGGCAAAATCTGCGTAGGTAGCCGTTCCTTCTCCTACCGGGTCAACCACACTTAGTCCGAAATTCAGGAGTTCACTGGTTCCGTCGGTGAAGTGAGCCTCATATTCGCCTTGCCCTCCGGCCTGAAGGAATCCCGGGAGACTGTATTCAGTGGTTGAGTGTTTGTCGGCGGCTCCTGAAAGCACCGGCATGTCATAAAGGGTTGTGGCACTATATCCCTCCGAATAGTCCGGAGTATAGGTCACAGTAAGATTCTTTTCATTCTCCACATACTGTTCTCCCGATGCATCATAGTAAGTCCAGGAGAATGAAGACTTGCTGTCTTTTGAAGTATTGGTGAATTTCACCGGACTATAAGCCGGCACCGTCAGGATAGAAACCGGCAGGTTCTGGTCGGTGGAAGTCAGACCGAAGAAAAGCGAACCGTCAGGACGGGCGTATGACACATCGAGGGCCGGATAACCTACAAATACATTGTCGAGCATTGCTGTGTTGCCCTCGTCTATACCCCAGACATTGAAACCGATTTTGATATCCTTTCCCGCGTAAGCACTCAAGTCGAGGTTATATTCGGTTTCCTTGGTGAGTTTCTGGAGTTCGTAATAACTTTTCGTATTTTCAAAATCGGCTGCAAGGCTCTTCAGAAGAGTCCAGTTTTTGCCATTGTCCTCCGTCACAAACACTTTGAAATCGTTGACAAGATGCATCTCCGTGAATTCAAAAGTATTCCAGTCTACGTAGGAATAATCGAAATAATACAAAGGAGTCGGATAAGTCAGGAATGAAAGCACCATTCCGTCTTCCACCTTCAGGCTCGGAGTTATCACCCATGTGTCGATCGGATCCCAGTATTGCTGCACCACCAGACAAGTGCTCCTAATCTCCTCAAAAGTAGTTGATGGAGTATACACAAACCATCCCTTATTGTTGGCCGGGAGCAGTTTGTTTTCTCTTGTCCAGCCGTTGGGCAGCCAGGTATCATCTCGGCGGTCCCAGTTTTCGAAATCCTCCTTTAACAGGGATTGGATGCCTTCGCCGGCACGTGTCTTCAATGTCGCTTCTTCCGATATCGATGGATTTACAGTTCTGTTGTTGATTGAAAGGGGAGTCCTTTTGTTGATCTCCACTTTCATCTCTGTGGGGTTGGAACGCTCAACGGTGTGAGCTGCCAATCCCGTGGAGCTTGCCGCGGCAAGCAGTATCGCTGTTGCGAAGAGAGGTTTTTTCATTTCGTTCAGGTTATGATATTTTTAATTTTTCATTTAATCAGGACCTTTTTAGCATTGCCCTTGTTCACTTTGATATACATTTCTCCCGGTTGCGGATTCCTGACTTCTACGCCCTTCAGATTGAAGAATCTTGAAGCGGAGTCATCGCCTATGATGGAATCGATTCCGGTTTCCTCAAACTTGAATTCAATAGTTTCTGTTTCTGATGTCATCGCTCCGGCTTGGGCATATATTTCTACCGAATAATCCTTATCCTCCTCAAGGCCGTAGATGGAGAATCCGTATGTGCCGTCAGTGTTCTCTGTGGCAGTCTTGAAATCATTGTCGTTGGGACCTTTATAATATACAGTCACTTCGCTTCCTTCGGGCAAATTTTCAGCAGTCACCCATACAGTGAAATCCATAAACATTCCATAGTCGGAATTTACGGCTTCATAATCCACCGAAGCTATTTCAAGCACCGGAGCAGCTACTTCCGCTCCAAGACCCGGTATGGCGAAATCAAACGTGAAGACAGTGTTATAGAAAGCAACGGTAAAATATACTCCCAAACCGGAGAAATAATCGCCGGGTCCCCATGGCTGCAACACGAGTTCACATTTTTCTGATCCGAGATTAGTAATTTTACCGATCAATTCCTTTTCGGAAGATTCTACGTCATAATAATAGAAGGTGTCAGAGCCCTCTATGACGGCCACCTGGTCGGAAGCCACTGCATCGCCTGTTTCCAGATCGATTGTAAAATCCACGGCCTTGAAACCGAACATCATCTGGGAGATAGTCAGGACTCCGTCTTCATAAGAAGCAGTGACCGGTGCGGTCTCAACCTCGAGCAAGTCCGGGTCTCCTGTTCCCAGGTTCTGGTCAATCTGAAATGAAACTATGCCATTGGCGGCATTTGCCAAAGTCATACCGCATATTGCCATGGCAAGCAGGGAGTAGATTTTCTTCATATTTTTATTGTTTTTGGTGTCGTTTGCTTATACTCTCATTGCTAAATTAACGAAAAATCAATGATTTACCAAATTTTATGCTGAAAAATCATATTTTTTAACTATAATATTTTTTAACATCTATGCCCCGGACTTCTTTATTTACTGATTTTTTGTGATAAAAAACACTGTTTGCAGACATATACCCATTTTTGTATTACGTAATTTATTATTAATTTTGAACTTAGCATCCTTGAAATTTCCTTGGTTCCCCGTATTAGCGCCGTTTTTGAGGATATCTTCTGTCGCACCGCGACATTTACTCCGATGATGTAGCCGTAGTCGCTTGGCGACGAATCTCTATATATTTATTTCTGAATTTTCATTTTTAATTTTTACAGTATGAAAAAACTTTTATCTTTAATTGGAGCAGTGTTGCTGTTCGGCATCTCCGCAGCGAATGCCGCACCCATAACAGCAAATTTCCTCTTTTCAGGGCCTACATCGGGTGCTGATGCCGCTGATTATGTTACGGTGATGGATTGGGGAGACTCTTATGATTATGTTAATATAGATGATAATAAGATGTCTTTTACTTATAATACTTCAAATTGGAATGATTATACAAACCTTTCTTTCTCTACGAAAAATCCAAGTGAATATAAACTTAATATTTCAGTTTATGCAGGGATGAACTTGGTGGATTACCAGACTTTTAATGGCTTTGGGACTTATGGCAGTATAACTCCGGATTCTAATGATACTGAATGGACTGTCATGCTCGATGCCGATGAGTCAATAAATGGATTTAATTTCATGGTAGAAATACTTCCGATTAATGGTGGAGGAACTGGTGGAGGTTCCCAGGAACTTACTGCAGCTCTTTTCTTCGCTGCTATGGAGGAGGAATATTATGAAGACGAACCGTTCTATGAGTATTTTAATGTGACCGCAACTGGCGATACCGGTTCTATTTCCGGTTTTGATGTAAATGCTGATTATTATCCATTCACATATACACCTTCTGTTACCCTTACATTCAAGCCTAATAGCAATTATCTAATAGAGGATATAATGCTTGCACATGGTCAAGATTATATTACAGATACTCAACTGGCTGAAGTTTCTGCAAGCAATGGAACTTGGACACTGACTCTAAAAGAAGGTTTGCCGGATGATCTTTATATCTATGTAATGGTTGCACCTGACACCTCAAAAAAAGTGACACTTAACATAGTGAATGGTGAGTATAATTGGATCAGCGGATATATCGATATGAAGTCACAACTTACTTTCCCTTATGGTGAAACAACAATGACTCTTTCATATACTGAAGGTGTGAAATTATATATTTCATTCGGTGATAATGACCATAAGGATTTTACTATCACTTGTGCTAATCCTTCTTTAACCGCAGGAGTTCAATATGAAATGACACAAACCACATTGGGTGGAGATCCATTTACTGTTATAACTCTTGGTGAAGATACTCCGGATGAAATTACATTCAATTTTATTTTCCCGATAGAAGGTGAAAAGACAGCCACTGTCAATCTTGTAGGATTGGACCAGGATTCTTTCTTAGGAACGGCATGGACGCAACAATCAATGGAAGATATTGATTTTATTCAATTTGTTAATAACTCGGCTACATTGACTTATACAGACTTCCTCGGAATGACTCTCTATTCTGAAGAAAGTGATATAGTTATTACATGTGTAACGGCAGGAGCTAAAGAGGGAACTGATTACGTTATAGAAGAAGGAACTGACGTTAATGAAGGCTTCTGGTTTGTATATCTTAATGGAAATACTCCGGATAATATCGTCTTCACTGTTGCTCCGGCTATAGAGGCTTCTACAGTTTCTATTGATTTTGGAGGCCTAGCCTATAAGGCAGGTGCGGTTGACGTTACCAATGGCCAAATGGAACCTGTAGATATCATTGACGGTGCTATTGAATACACTTATGTTGAGGAAGGTTATCTCAATTTCGAAATTGTTCAAAGTGTAGTAGGTACAGACGCTGAATATGTCCTCACTTTCTATTGTGAAGGAGTACAGGAGGGAACAGACACTTATCAAGTGACGCAAATGGGTAACTTCTACTATCTGACACTTTATCCCGGTATGAATGGCAAGACACTTACAGTGACTCTGGATTCTTGGACTGCTATCGACAGCATCATCAATGATGAGGCTACAGAGATCTACAATCTCCAGGGTATGCGCCTCAACAAGGGAAGCAAACTTAACAAGGGTCTTTATATCATCAACGGTAAGAAAGTGATGGTGAAATAATCATCCCTACCAATATCAATCCCGCGTCAAAACCGGGACATCCGAGAGGGGGCTCATCAGCCCCCTCTCTTTCTATCCCTACAGCCGACAAATAATGGGATGAACTTTTTTAAAAAGTTCATAATATAAAATAGGGTAATGGATTTTGAAAAAATCCATCCCGTTATTAGCGAGCTGTCAAATAATGGGATGAACTTTTCCAAAAGTTCATAAATAGAATCGAGTAATGGATTTTGAAAAAATCCATCCCGTTATTAGCCAATTTTGAGAATTTTTGAAAAAATCGATCATATAGGGGAGGAACACTATACTTCAATATTTAATCTCTTTTTTCGTTATATTTGCAGTTTAGTTAAAACCCTGTTAATGGAATATAAACTCACATCCGATTATCAGCCTACGGGCGACCAGCCGGAGGCAATCGCAGAACTTGTGAATGGTATCGAAGCCGGAAATCCGCATCAGACTCTTCTGGGTGTCACGGGTTCCGGAAAAACCTTCACAATGGCCAACGTCATCCAGCAGGTGAAGCGTCCGGCCCTAATCCTATCTCACAACAAGACCCTCGCCGCCCAACTTTATTCCGAATTCAAGACTTTCTTTCCGGAAAATTCGGTGCAGTATTTTGTAAGCTACTACGACTACTATCAGCCCGAAGCTTACATACCCTCCAACGATAAGTATATCGAGAAAGACCTGATGATCAACGACCAGATCGAGCGACTGCGTCTCGCCACTGTGGCCGCCCTCCTCTCCGGTCGACGCGACCTTGTGGTGGTCTCCAGCGTCAGCTGCATCTACGGTATGGGAAATCCCGAAGATTTTTCCCAAAGCGTCATCGAAATCAAGGTTGGTCAGAAGATCAACCGCAATACGTTGATGCGCAGGCTTGTCGATGCACTTTACTCTCGTTCGGAAATCACCCTCTCGCCCGGAGAATTCCGTGTGAAGGGCGACACCCTCGACATTATGCTTTCCTTTGAAGAGATACAGCTCAGAGTGGTGTTCTGGGGCGATGAAATCGAGAAAATACAGACAGTCGATCCCCTCTCGGGTCTGACACTCTCTTCCCTGGAAGGTTTCAAGATCTATCCTGCTAACATTTTCGTGACCACTCAGGAGAGAATGGGCAACGCGCTCGATCAGATATCAATAGACCTCGGTAAACAATGCGATTTCTTTGCCAAGGAGGGTCGTATGCTGGAAGCCGACAGACTTAGGGAAAGAGTTTCCTATGATATGGAGATGATGAAAACGATCGGACATTGCTCCGGAATCGAGAATTATTCCCGCTATTTCGACGGTAGGGAACCCGGTATGCGACCTTTCTGCCTCCTTGATTATTTCCCGCGCGACTTCATCACTATCATAGATGAGAGTCATGTCACTATACCGCAGATACGAGGAATGAACGGCGGCGACCTATCAAGGAAAATGAATCTCGTGGAATACGGATTCCGTCTGCCGGCGGCAATAGACAACCGACCACTGAAATTCGAGGAGTTTGAAGCTCTAACTCCACAAAAGATATATGTCAGCGCCACCCCCGGTGACTATGAACTGATACAAAGCGAGGGTGTTTTCACTGAACAGGTGATCCGGCCTACGGGACTTCTGGATCCGGAAATAGTGGTGCGTCCCACCATGAATCAGATTGACGACCTGATGGAGGAGATCCGTCAGAGAATCGAAAACAATGAGAGGGTGCTTGTCACCACACTCACCAAGAGAATGGCGGAGGAACTTGACAATCATCTTCGCAAATGGGGAGTGAACAGTGCATACATACATAGCGATGTAGACACTCTGGAACGTATCCGGATACTGGAAGACCTCAGAGACGGTGTGTATGATGTGCTTGTGGGAGTCAACCTTCTGAGGGAGGGGCTCGATCTTCCGCAGGTCAGCCTTGTGGCTATCCTTGACGCCGATAAAGAGGGTTTCCTTCGCAACCACAGGTCGCTTACCCAGACAGCCGGAAGGGCGGCAAGAAATGTCAACGGAAAGGTGATAATGTATGCTGACAAGATCACCGACAGTATGCAGCGCACAATCGACGAAACGGAGAGAAGGAGAGCGAAACAGATCCTTTACAACGAAAAACATGGCATCACACCATCACCTATCGTAAAGAAATCTTCGGCACGCGAATTAATCACACTTTACGGAGGCGAGGAACCCACGCCGAAACAGACCCCTACGACACCTGTAGAAAAGAGAGCTGCCAAAGCAAAGAGCGGTGTCAAGCCGGCTCCAAGATTTTATATCGAAGAGGAGCATGAAATGGGAATGGCAGCGGATCCCGTGATAGAATACATGAGCGTGGAGGAACTGCAGAAAAGGATAGAACGTGTCACTGATGAGATGCTGAAAGCCGCCAAGAAGACTGATTTCGTAACGGCTACGAAATTCAAGAAGGAACTTATAGAATTGCAGGACATCTTAGCCGGAAAAACAGAGGCTTCCGCCTCAAAGGCTGCAGAATCGTAGGGAATGGCAGAAATTAGCAGGAAATATTTTCTTCCCACCTCGAAAGAGGAGATGGAAAAATTGGGTTGGGACCGTCCGGATATAATTCTCTTTTCGGGGGATGCCTACGTAGACCATCCGTCGTTCGGTGCAGCTGTGATCGGGAGAGTATTGCAGGATGCCGGATATAAGGTGGCGTTGGTGCCTCAACCTAACTGGCGTGACGACCTCAGGGATTTCAAGAAATTGGGTGAGCCGCGGCTATTTTTTGGAGTGAGTGCCGGAGCCATGGATTCGATGGTGAACCATTACACCGCCAACCGCCGTCTGCGGCATGACGACGCCTACACTCCCGGAGGCAGACATGGGATGCGTCCCGATTATCCTACCATCGTCTATTCGAAGATTCTGAAAGAACTCTATCCAGACGTGCCGGTGATAGCCGGCGGCATAGAGGCTTCATTGAGAAGAGTGGCCCATTATGACTACTGGCAAGACCGCTTGAGACCCTCCATTCTTTATGATTCCGGGGCCGACATGATCACCTACGGGATGGGGGAGAAGACCATGAGGGAGATTGCCGACCGGTTGGCTCGGGGAGAGAGGATCTCGGAAATAACCGATGTGCCGCAGACAGTTTTCTTCTCCGACGCCAAACCAAACGAGGAGGACATTGTGCTCCACGCTTACGAGGCCTGTCTTAAAGACAAAAGACTGCAGGCCCAAAATTTCAGGATTGTGGAAGAGGAATCAAACAAATATCACGGCAAAACCATCTGGCAGCCTACCGCCGGAAGGATGATACGCATAAACCCTATGCGTCCCCCCATGTCTTCCGAAGAACTGGATGCCGTCTATGACCTTCCGTTTACCAGAGTGCCACATCCCCGTTATAAAGGGAAAACCATTCCTGCCTATGAAATGATACGCCACTCAGTGACCCTGCATCGGGGCTGCTTCGGGGGATGCGCTTTCTGCACTATCTCCGCTCATCAGGGTAAATTCATTTCATCGAGATCTAAAGATTCCATCATCCGGGAAGTGAAGAATGTCACTTGTATGGACGACTTCAAAGGCTATATCTCGGATCTCGGCGGTCCCTCGGCAAATATGTATTCCCTTGGAGGGAAAAACAGGGAGATATGCGAGAAATGTTCCAAACCTTCCTGCCTGCATCCTGTGGTGTGCAGGAATCTCGACACCGACCATTCAAAATTACTGGATATCTATAGAAGTGTCGACAAAATTCCGGGTATCAAGAAATCCTTTGTGGGAAGTGGTGTGAGATACGACCTTGCCATGGCTCCATGCGACAATGCATCAGCCTCCAAAGCCAACAGGGAATATATAGGGGATCTGATTCAAAATCATGTCAGCGGCAGATTGAAAGTGGCACCGGAGCATACATCCGACCATGTGCTAAACCTGATGAGAAAACCATCCTTCTCCCTTTTCAAGAAATTCAAGAAGATATTTGACGATATCAACAGTAAATTCTCCCTAAGGCAGCAGCTGATACCCTATTTCATATCCTCCCATCCCGGAAGCCGGCTCGAAGATATGGCGGAACTTGCCCTCGAAACCAAGGATCTAAATTTCCATCTTGAACAGGTGCAGGATTTTACACCGACTCCCATGACCCTCGCTTCCGAAATTTATTACACCGGGATACATCCTTACACCGGGGAGAAGATCTACACAGCCACCACTGAAAAGGATAAACTGGCCCAGCGCCGTATGTTCTTCTGGTATAAGCGCGAAGAAAAGGAGGCCATTAAAAATGACCTCCGCAGGATAAAAAGATTCGATATACTGAAAAAACTATTTTAAGTATTTGTCGAGGAAGCGGAAGAAGACGCGTTGCCAGAGTATGGCATTCTGAGGTTTGAGCACCCAGTGGTTTTCATCCGGGAACACCAGCATTTCAGCTTCGAGACCATGCATCTTTGCAGCATTGAAAGCCATCATGCCCTGGGATGCAAGAATACGGTAGTCAAGTTCACCGACTGTCACGAGTATAGGCGCTGTCCAGTCATTCACAAAGAGATGGGGAGAATTGGCATAGGTCTTCTGTGCTATGGCATTCGATTTATCCCAGTAGGGACCACCCAGATCAAAATCGGCAAACCACATCTCCTCGGTTTCCAGATATTGCGCTTCAAGGTTGAAGATACCGGCATGGGCGATCAGCGCTGCGAAACGGCCTTCATGATGACCCGCGAGCCAATATACAGAGAAACCCCCGTAGCTGGCTCCTATTGCAGCCATCTTTGATTTGTCAACGTAAGGTTGCGCTCCGATATAATCGGCTGCAGAGAGATAATCCTTCATGTTCTGACCTCCGTAATCGCCCGAAATCTGACGGTTCCATTCAGTGCCGAATCCAGGCACACCCCGTCTGTTGGGAGCTATAATAACGTAACCGTTGGCAGCCATGATCATGAAATTCCATCTATAGCTCCAGAACTGGCTCACGGCACTTTGCGGACCTCCCTGGCAATAAACGATTGCAGGATATTGCTTCTCCGGATCGAAATCAGGCGGAAGGATGATCCATGAAAGCATCTCCTTGCCGTCGGTGGTAGGTACCATCACCTGTTTCACCTCTCCAAGTTTCAGACTTGCCAGAAGTTCCGAATTGATCGAAGTGATATCCTTTGTCTCCACACCCTTTTCCACCACGCATATCTCGTTGGGTGAACGCATCGAATGCCGCAGAGCGATAGCCTTGGTTTCAGAAACCGGTTTAACAGTTGCATAATCGCAGATTCCTTCGGCTATAGTCTCGATCTCCTGTGTTGCCGTGTCAATCTTGAAGATCGGCTCAGTGCCCTGATAATAGGCGGCAAACCAGATGCTCTTACCTTCCGGACTCCAGGCCATAGTCTCGGGCCAGTAATCCCAATTTGCAGTCAGATCGGTCATTTCGCCTGAGGCCATATCTATCACCATCAGACGTTTCTTGTCGCTCTCATATTTCGGAGTAGCCATCGAGAGGAAGGCTAGCTTGCTTCCGTCGGGGGAGAAGACAGGATCGGTGTCATAGCCCGGCATACCCTCTGTGAGACATTTTGTTGTGCCACTTTCAAGATCGTAATGATAGAGGTTGCTGTCGGTGGAGAAAGCATAATCCTGACCCTTCAATTTTCTGGAGACATACACCAGCGATTTGCTGTCGGGAGCCCAGGCAAAGGCATCGGCACCTCCGAAAGGACGCATCGGACATTCGTAAGGTTCTCCTTCCATGATATCCTTTGCATTAGATATTCCGTCTTCAGAGAAATCGGCCACAAAGGGGTGGGGGATAGAAGTGACCCATTCATCCCAATGCTTATACATAAGGTCGTCGACAACCCTTCCGCTGGTCTTGGGCAAACCCTTGAACAATTCCTCATCCTTTTTATTGTAATCGTCAATCGGGCTTCCATAGATTATCTTCTTGCCGTCGGGAGAAATCTCAAAACATTCGATTCCGTTCTTGACATTCGAGACACATTTTTGACCCGAACCGTCGGGATTCATGACAAAAACCTGCACAGCGTTGCTCTCTTTGTCTTTGCGGAGGAAAGCAATCTTTTCTCCGTTACCGATCCACCGTATATTACCTTCAGAGGCTGCGGTGGTGGTGAGACGTTGCATTTCGTTGCCGTCGATATTCATCTTATAGATCTCGGCATTTGATTTATTCTCCTCGATATCCTCGTATGAGAGGGTGAAAATCACTGTTGAACCGTCAGGAGAGGGTATAGCTTCCGATACTCTTCCAAAAGCCTCCAGGACCTCGGGAGTGAGCATACCGTCTTTGATCTCGACATTCGGTTTTTCGATGATTTTATCTGCCGATTCCTGCTTGTCGGCACAGGAGATCAGTAGAGGCAAGAGGAGTGTAGCCATTGTTAAGGTGGATTTGTTCATAGGGGGTTGTTATTGTTGTTATTGTTGTTAGAGTTTTAAAGTTGGGAGAGTTATTAAAGTTTTAAAGTTATTAAAGTTATTAAAGTTGGGAAAGAGGGTTTTATTTGAACGGGTCGGTTACGACCGTAGAGGCGTTTCCGTCTCGAGTGGCGATATATGTCGGCGACATGATCTCCACACCCTCCTGATTGAAGCGGTCCTGTATGTTCTGGAAAAGTTCAGAATAGATCGGTCCCATATTCTGTGCATCATGGGTGTAGGCATTTATCTGATAGACGGGATACCAGTCGTTGAGACCTGTCTCAAGCACGAATGGCCTCGGTTCAGCCAAGATTCCTTTGGTCTTCAGTGCTGCTTCTATGAGCATACGGTGAACCAGTCGCCAGGGCACATCGTAACCGATAGTCACCTCTGCATGGAGGATTAGTCCGAATTCCTGTGCCGAACGGGAATAATTGATGCTCTGAGACGACATAATGAATGAGTTGGGCACTGTCACTATCTCATTCTTGGCGGTCTTGATTCTTGTTACCAAAGGAGTTTTCTCGATTATATCCCCGACGGTGTCATTAAGCTTTATCCTGTCTCCCTTCCTGAACGGCCGCATATAGGTGATTACCCATCCGGCTATCACATTCCCGATCACGGTGCTCGACCCCAACGATATTATAAGACCCACGAACACCGAGATACCCTGGAACACACCCTTGTCAGACCCCGGTAGATAGGGATATATCATCGCTATCATGAAGGCATAGAGAAGAAAACGGATGATATTGAATGTAGGCAATGCCCAATCCGGATAAAAACCGGGTATTTTCAGCCTTTCAGTGGCTACCTCATTGCTCAGGTATTTGAAAAGCTTGATAAGATACCTGATTGCGATGCAGATAATGATGATTGTGAAGAGATCGGGAATGTAGTCGAGTATACCCACAAGAATTCCTTTAACCGGAGTCCATATATATCCGAGCAGAGTATAGGCCAATGCCTTTGTGGGTGGGAAAATAATGAAAATCAGAGGCACTGTGAACACCAACTGCAACGCGATGACTCCATAGAATCCTATCAAAGCAAAGAATTCTATCAGTTTCACCTGTTTGGCGGTGTCGAGAAGTTCATAATTCTGTATCATTATTGAATGAAGCTTGGTATCCTTCATTCCCTCGATACGATGGTTAAGTTTTCTGAAGAGCCATTTCGTTATCCTGTATAGGAAATACTGACCCGCTATGACAAGGATCAGGAGGCAAATACGTTGCACCAGAAGCCAGAAACTATGTTCCTCCTTGAGCTGGTAAAGTTTATCGACGATTATCTGCAGATTCTTCACAGCCAGGGAATCTTGCGGAAGTCCTGCCCAGAGGGCATCTTGGTCGGTGAATGATGTGATCACTTCATTCTGATACATGATATCCGACACGCCGTCGGAATTGTCGATATAGATAGAGTCCGGACGAAGATTGAATTTCTTTGCAAGGCTCAAGATAGCCGTGGAAGCCATCAAAGCTCTCTGCTGCGGGGTGTAACCGCCTCTCTTGCTGTAAAATTCAAAGAGGGTGTCTTCCTCCACCACCACCGGCATACCCTGCGTGAATTCCCTCAAAGAGTCGATACGCTGCATCTGTTCGCGCCTTTTCAGGGAATCTTTGGCATACATCTGAAAACGAAGCTGCTCCAGTTCCATCTTGACATTAGCTTCATTCAGACGGGAATTTTCCAGCGAGTCAAGCAACGAAGCCACATAGACCGAATCATGACTCAGTTCATTTTTAATCTCCTTCTCATTCTCGGCAGCCATGCTCGTGAACAACTGCGCCGATACTTTCAACGGTAAACCCGCCAAAAGAGAAAGAAGAAAAAGGATAAATAATGTATGATGGTTTTTCATAAAAGCAATACAGAGGTTAAAATCCGATGCTAACGGAAGGTGAATATTTTGAATATCAGCTCTTTTAGGAGGTCGTATTCATCCCGGTAGCTGTCCACCCCCTTGCTCATAACGTCTACGCTGCGGATCGAATGGATAATGGAATCTATTGTTCCGGCCTTATAATTGCGGATTCCGTTTCGGTAGTCTGTGAGTGCGTAGGATGATTTCAGGTCGAGTTCCCGCATGAGTCCCGAGTCGCTTTTATCTTTTGCTATGGCAGCGATGAAAAGCTTCGAAAAATAATTGAAAAGGGTAGCCACTACCACGACTCCGGGGTTTTGTTTCGGATTCCTCGCAAAATGGTCTACAATAAGCATTGAACGCGGATAATCTTTAACGGAGATTGCTTTCACAAGTTCAAATGAATTGTATTCCTTTGAAATTCCTATGACAGCCTCTATAAGATCCGGAGTGATCACTCCATCCTTCCCGGCTGCCACTACAAGCTTATCCACTTCCCCGAATAATTTGGAGAGGGGAGAACCTATATATTCGCAAAGAAGATTAAGCGACTTGTCGTCGATACTTACTTTCTTCTCCTTGCAATAATCGGCAAGCGGACCGTTAAGCTGGTAATCTTTAAGTCGATCGCTTTTGAAGACCACCCCGCCTTCCGACTGAACCGCCTTGACAAGCTGGGAAGTGGCGTTTAGGGAATCACCTTTGAAGACGATGACCAGCACAGTGGAAGGATTGGAATGTCTTACGTAAGAAGCAAACAACTCGAGTTTTGTCTTAGCCTTTTCCATAGCCTGCGCCTCTTTGAGAATCACAAGCTGGCGGTCGCTCATCAACGGGAATTGCTGGGCCCTTGAGATAACCTGCCTTACATCGGTATCAGCTCCATAATAGGTGGCGGCGTTAAAATCCTTTTCATCCTCCGGCACGACAGTAGCTTCCAGGGCTTCGACAATTTTATCGATGTAATAATCCTCAGTACCCATCAGCAGATAGACACGCGAGAAATTACCTTTCTTGATATCGCTTGTCACATCGTGGAAACTTACTGATGATCCTTTTTTTGCCATGGCCGGAAAGTTTGTTATGCTTTTTTTGCGTGTCATGCCTTATTAAAGGAATTCCTCGTTAGCAGAGGGATATCCGATGATTCTTTATTGTTAAAAAACCGATTTCTGAAAAAGGCGAAGAATATGAATGTCATAACCACACTTCCGATAACTATCGCCGGACTGCTTATCATGGCATCAGTTTTTTCTTGATCCAAAACTCCCTCCAAAGGGTTGCCGCTCACAGCGGAAGCCACCACAACCATACTGTTGTTGAGGATATGGGCAAACACAGGCACCCATATCGATCTGGTCCATAGGAGAAGATATCCGAAGAAAGCACCCATCAAGAGCCTTGGCAAAAATCCGAAAAACTGGAAGTGCATGAAACTGAAAAGAGTGGCCGCCATCCATACACAGAGCCAGCTTTTCATTTGAGAGTGCATCAAAAGTCCTTGAAAGCCGCCGCGGAAGAAGAGTTCTTCGGCAAACCCGGTAGCCACACCGATCACCAGAATCCCGGCAAGCACCGGAAAGAAGCCGTGGGCGTCCAGAAGCAACTGCGTGGTGGCTGCAGCGTTATCCTCCCATTGCCTGAAAGTGGCTTCAAGACCCGACATCGCTTCCGGCAACCGGATATTAGCATTCCATGCTATGAGCCATTCCATGGCCGGCATGGAGATCAGATAAACAATAATAACTCCACATAAAGCCTTAATGGAAGGCATTTTCTTCATCTTCAGCCATTCCGTCCAATTTTTAGATGCAAATTTGGCAAGGATTATAGCTGGAAAACAGAAAGCGAAAACGCATTGAACCAGAGAGGTGAGAAGCATACGCTCTCTTTCCCCGAGGCCATCTATCTTTTCGATCATTCCCCCGATGATGGATGAGAGAATCAGAAATATAAAAAAGGTGGAGAACAAGACAGCCAGCCTCATCCCGGCTGATTCCCTCACAAGTTTCAGTAGTGGATTAGGTTCGGATTTTCTTATATCAGTTTCAGACATCATTAAACATTAAACTGTTTTCTTCTGAAAACGAAATTTCTACCAAGATATTTTTCCCTTACGACGGGATTCTCGGCAAGGTCCTCGCTGGTGCCCTGGAAAAGTATCTTTCCCTCGAAGAGGAGATAAGCCCTGTCGGTGATACTTAGTGTCTCGGGAGCGTTATGGTCGGTAATGAGGATACCGATGTTTTTCTCCTTGAGTTTATATACCACCTCCTGAATATCCTCTACAGCGATGGGGTCCACACCGGCGAAGGGTTCGTCGAGCATGATAAACCGGGGATTAATGGCCAGACAGCGGGCGATTTCCGTTCTTCGTCTTTCTCCTCCTGAAAGGCGGTCGCCATAATTTTTTCTCACTTCCTGGAGTCGGAATTCGGCTATAAGGCTTTCCAGTTTCTCTTTCTGGTATTCTTTGGTGGTCGGCGTCATCTCCAATACCGACCTGATATTGTCTTCGACAGTCAGCTTACGGAACACGGAGGCTTCCTGGGCAAGATATCCGATGCCCAATTGAGCACGTTTATAGACGGGAAATCCCGTGATATCCTGTTCATTCAGGAAAATCTTTCCCTCGTTAGGGGTTATGAGCCCTGTAGTCATATAGAATGTGGTGGTTTTCCCGGCTCCGTTCGGACCTAAGAGACCCACGATCTCACCCTGTTTCACATTGATTGAAACGTGGTTGGCCACAGTTCTTTTACCGTATCGTTTCACCAGACCCTCTGTGCGGAGAATTCCCTCTACAGGTATTTCAGCTTTCCCCTCAATTTCAAGAGCAGGCACCTCTACTGTTCCCTCCTCCTCGAGATTATATTCCGCATCGCGGCCGTCAATCTTGATTTCACAGTTTTCAGTCGGAGATTCGTCAGAGTCAGCGCCATCATCAGTCAGTTCGACCAACTGCATGTCGGGCACCCTCTCATCCATCATCTCCTGAGCCCGCTCGGCCTCCTGAGGTGACAGATTGCCATCTTTTACCTCTTTCTTGAAAAATCTCCCGAGTTTCATAAAGCTCTTGTGTGATTTACTCCGGATGACAATAAGGAGCGGATATAGTCTGTGAGCAGCATGATAGCTACATTATTGTTACCACCCTGCGGCACAATCAGATCGGCATATCTCTTGGAGGGTTCGATATATAGTTCGTGCATCGGTTTGAGGGTCTCGCGGTAACGGTCGATTACCATCTGGGGGGTTCTTCCCCTCTCGATGCAGTCTCTTTCTATGACCCGGATAAGACGCTCATCAGCATCGGCATCTACAAACACCTTCACATCCATCATATCCCGGAGCTGCCTGTCGGTCAGCACCAGAATGCCTTCGACCACTACCACATCTCTGGGAGGGAGGGTCACTGTTTCGGAAAGACGGGAACAGGTGATGAAATCATAACAGGGACGTTTTACCGATTTACCGGATTTCAGGTCTGCAAGATGTTTGCAAAGTAACGACCATTCGATGGATGCCGGTTCATCGTAATTCATCTTAAGCCTCTCTTCAAGAGGTATATGGGCATTATCGTTGTAATAACTGTCCTGAGGAATGACAGTCACCTCATCTTTGGGCAAAGAGTCTATTATCTTCTTTACTACTGTGGTTTTGCCGGAGCCCGTGCCTCCGGCGATTCCTATAATCAGCATATCGGATTCTTTTGAGCAAATTTAGCATTTTTTTATTAACTTTGCCATATATATGAGCCCCTTGGAGCAAAATTATATAAAATCATTAAAGTATCAAAAGTTATCGATTGATGCTTCCGCTCTCAACTTCGGAGAGGTGGAATAAAGTTATTAAGTAATACTAAAAATGTTTTTTAGTTCTATTGCTTCATTCGGAAAATACTGCATATTCATTTCGCAGGTGTTCCGGTCTCCCGACAAATGGAAGGAGTTTTTCAAGCGTCTCGTATTTGAGATCAACAAGCTTGGCGTTGACTCCATTCCTCTGGTGATAATCATCTCCCTCTTTATCGGAGCCGTTATCACGATACAGATGACCATCAATATCGTATCGCCCCTGATACCGTCATATTCCACCGGTCTGGCCACTCGTGAGATCCTCTTGCTGGAATTCTCATCGACGATGATGTGTCTGATTCTTGCCGGCAAGGTGGGCAGTAATATCGCATCGGAAATCGGCACCATGCGCGTCACCGAGCAGATAGACGCAATGGACATCATGGGTCTTAACTCAGCCAATTTCATTGTCATGCCCAAGATTGTGGGTTTCGTGCTCTTCGTGCCCGTGCTTTGCATCCTTTCGATGTTCGTGGGTCTGGTCGGTGGCTGGATAATCGCGGAATTCACCACCATGATTTCGGTGGAAGATTATGTATATGGTATCCAGAGCTTCTTCAATGAGTGGTATGTATGGTATGGCATCATCAAGACTGTCTTCTTCGCCTATATAATTGCCAGCGTTTCCTCTTATTATGGTTACTTTGTTAAGGGAGGCGCCTTGGAAGTGGGACAGGCAAGTACAAAAGCTGTGGTGTCAAGTTCGATCCTTATTCTTTTCTTCGACGTAATTCTTACAAAACTTCTTCTGCAATGATCGAGGCAAAAAATATATCAAAATGGTTTGACGGTCAAAGAGTATTATATGATATTTCAGCCACATTCGACACCGGGAAAACCAATCTGATAATCGGTCAGAGCGGCTCGGGTAAAACCGTGTTTATGAAATGTCTTATCGGCTTGCTGACACCGGAAGAGGGATCCATACTCTATGACGGCCGGCGTTTCCGGTCGATGAGCGATCAGGAGAAAAAGAAACTCCGCATGGAGATCGGAGTGCTCTTTCAGGGATCGGCTCTTTTCGACAATGAAACGGTATTGGGTAATGTAATGTTCCCTCTGAAAATGTTCAGCCCCCTCTCTCATGAAGAGCAACTCGAAAGAGCACGCTTCTGTATCCAAAGGGTGGGATTGAACAATGCCGACAATAAATATCCCTCGGAGATATCCGGAGGTATGCAGAAACGTGTGGCTATCGCAAGAGCCATAGCGCTTAATCCGAAATATCTTTTCTGCGACGAACCCAATTCCGGACTCGACCCGAAGACCTCGATTCTTATCGATGAGCTGCTGAGCGATATCACCCATGAATATAACATCACAACCATAATCAATACCCACGACATGAACTCCGTGCTTGGCATCGGAGAGAAAATTGTATTTATCAACAAAGGACATTGCGACTGGATCGGCAATGACAAGACAATTTTCAGGAGCACGAGTCAATCGCTAAACGATTTTGTTTTCGCATCGCAACTCTTCCAGGAAGTGAAGAAATTCCTGGAACGGGAATATCAGGCCGAGGAAGACATCTAAATTTTACTAACCTTAAATCAGACTAATAAACACACATCGACATGGAAATACCATTTGCAGAATCATGGAAAATAAAGATGGTTGAACCCATCACCAAAAGCACCCGGGAACAAAGGGAGGAATGGATAAAGGAAGTAGGCTATAATGTGTTCGGACTCCGTTCCGATCAGGTCTACATCGACTGTCTAACCGACTCGGGTACGGGAGCAATGAGCGACCGTCAATGGGCTGCCATGATGACAGGAGACGAATCATACGCCGGAGCACGCTCATTCTTTGAACTAAAGGATGCAATTGAAAAGATCACCGGATTTAAGTATGTAATCCCGACCCACCAGGGACGTGCCGCCGAAAATGTGCTCTTCTCTGCTCTTGTGAAAGAGGGTGACTATGTGCCCGGCAATTCACATTTCGACACCACCAAGGGTCATATCGAGTTCCGGAAAGCTCATGCTGTCGACTGTACTATCGATGATGCCAAAGACACCCAGAAGGAATTGCCGTTCAAGGGAAATGTAGACCCGAAAAAGCTTGAAAAGGTGATTCAGGAGCATGGCGACAAGGTGCCTTTCGTAATCATGACAATCACTAACAATACGGCAGGCGGTGAACCAGTTTCGATGGCGAACCTCAGGGAGGTGAGAAGAATATGCGACAAATACGGCAAAAGAGTGATCTTCGATAGCGCCAGATTTGCAGAAAACGCGTATTTCATCAAGACCCGCGAAGATGGCTACGCCGATAAAACCATAAAGGAGATATGCCGAGAGATGTTTGCTCTGGCCGATGGCATGACTATGTCGGCGAAGAAAGACGGACTTGTCAACATGGGTGGTTTCATTGCCACAAGATGGGAAGACTGGTATGAGGCAGCCAAGGCTTTCGTGATCCCCTTCGAGGGTTATCTCACCTACGGGGGAATGAACGGACGCGACATGGCAGCCCTGGCTGTGGGTCTGATTGAAAATACTGAATTCGATAATCTCCACACCAGAATCCATCAGTTGACCCTCCTCGCATCATTGCTGGATGAATACGGAGTGCCTTATCAAAGGCCTGTCGGAGGTCATGCGATCTTCATCGACGCCCTGAAGGTGCTTCCCCAGATTCCTAAAGAGGAATTCCCGGCTCAAACCCTGACAATAGAGCTTTATAAGGAAGCCGGAATCAGAGGTTGCGAGATAGGTTTCTTATTGGCCGACAGGGATCCCGAGACACGTCAGAACCGTTTCGATGGTAATGATTTCGTGAGACTATGTATTCCCCGAAGGGTTTACACCGACAATCATATCAGGGTGATAGCCGCTGCCCTGAAAAATGTCTACGACCGTAGAGATGAAATCAAGCGTGGTATGGAAATAGTGTGGGAGGCCGAACTGATGCGCCACTTCACAGTCAGACTGAAACCCGCCGCAGAATAATAAGGCTTAAAATATCGATCAATAGTTTGAACGAAGAGATATTGCAAAAACACCCCTCGGCCCCTATCAGGAAGCCGGAATGGCTTAAGGTGAAGCTGCCGAGGGGATTCAAAACTTCACAAGTGTTGGGATGCCTCAATGGAAGGCATCTCAACACTATTTGTAGCAGTGGCATGTGTCCCAATAAGGGTGAGTGTTGGAGCAACGGCACGGCCACTTTCATGATAGGAGGGAATGTCTGTACGCGCAACTGTAAATTCTGCAATGTGGCCACCGGAAAACCTCTTCCGCTGAATCCTCATGAAATCGAGGATATCATCACTTCAATAAAGGAATTGCAATTGCGTCACGTGGTGATAACATCTGTCGATCGTGACGACCTGTCGGATTATGGGGCTCAGCATTGGACCAGTATGGCTGCGGCCATAAAGGAGCAATGCCCCGGTGTGACAATGGAATTGCTCGTGCCGGATTTTCGGGGGCAAACAGAACTCCTCGATGATATTATTGCCATCGGTCCGGAGGTCATTTCCCATAATCTGGAGACTGTGAGAAGATTGACGCCTGAGGTCAGGAGTGTAGCCACATACGATACTTCTCTGAAAATTATTCGTCACATAGCTGAAAGGGGAATAAGGGCCAAGTCGGGTATCATGCTGGGTCTGGGAGAAAGACGAGAGGAGATTCTTCAGACCATGGACGATCTTC
>JAFLTR010000010.1:27066-54900 GCA_022509205.1 Muribaculaceae bacterium
GTGAAGTGATGACGATCGGTCAATATCTCCAGCCGTCGCGTCAGCATTATCCTGTGAAGGAATATATCCATCCGGATGTCTTTGCGGAGTATGGAAGGATAGGCAAGGAGAAAGGATTTATACATATCGAAAGCCATCCCCTTGTGAGATCAAGCTATCACGCTGAAAAACATGTGGCTGATGGAGGTCGTTGATTTCGGTTTAGCGCATTATACCGAGATTCTCAAATTTCAGACGGAACTTTTCGAGGATCTGGTGGCAAAAAAAAGAGAGGGAAAAAAGGGAAAGGAATTTATCCTGATAGGGGAGCACTATCCCGTCATCACTGTAGGCCGAAGAGGAAAGGATTCAAATATCCTCTGGCCTGAACAACAACTTCATGAAAAGGGAATAGACGTTTACCATATAGGAAGGGGAGGAGACGTCACTTACCATTGTCCCGGACAACTTATAGTTTATCCGATACTTGATCTTGAAACTCACCGTTTGGGAGTAAAAGAATATGTCAATCTGTTGGAAGAGGCGGCGATTCGGGTTTTAGCTGAATATGGTGTCGAGGGGGTAAGAATCGAAGGAGCAACCGGGGTCTGGCTTGGGAAAGGAACTCCCCGAGAGAGGAAAATTTCTGCCATAGGTATCAAATGCACCCGTTACTGCACAATGCATGGCCTTTCCCTTAACGTGAACTGCGACCTCGACGGCTTCTCATTGATCAATCCCTGCGGTTTCTGCGACAAAGCCGTCACCTCCCTCCGTCACGAAACCGGCCATCCTATCCCCCTTCACTCCATCAAACAGTCTTTCCTCCGTCACCTCTCACTGTAATTCCCCTCTGAAAGATTCGGGAATCCTCCCGGGGTGACCGGACACGAGTAATTAAAATAGCATCTTTTTTGACTTTCTGCTGACTTCGGGTGCTACTCATAACGATTTAAGTAAAAAGGCTCAAATGTCTCTTCCTTAAACCTGATGTTCGTTTAATCAAATGCATAATTGCATTAATAAATGAGAGGGATGATTGCAAATATGCAAAATTACCATTATATTTGCTCACTAAGTGAACGCTTATTTGTTCAATTTTGCAAAATATGGGAAGATTAAATCAGTCCGGTAGAACTGGCTGCATTGTTTCATTATCGCTATATCCGAATACATCCATTTGAAGACGGCAACGGCAGAATTGTAAGATTGTTGGTGAATTATATCCTTGCGCGTCACGACTGGCCGATGATTGTGGTGAGAAGTCGTAATAAGTCAAAGTATATAGAAGCTTTGCATCAGGCAGATCTTATAGTGGGTCCACAACCTTCAAAAGGAGCAAAGTCTTCTTTAAGAAGTGCAGGTAAATTTATTACATATTTCAAAAGTCTGGTGGAAGAGGAATTAAAATATTATATAGCATTTGCTAAGGAGACATCTGAAAGGGTATGGTGGTTTGACGGACAAAAAATTAAATTCAAATCGACTTCAGGTCCCCGAATTTTAGATGAGATAAATAGTCAGCCCGATATCACTGTAGAAGAAATAAGCAAAAGGATTGAAATAGTGCCTCGTGCAGTCAAGAGATTATTAGCTTCAATGGTTGATAAGGGCTATATACAGCGGAGTGAGAAAGACGGAAGTTGGTATGTTTTCGCTACCCAATCAGTATAAAAAATTAAGGTCACAGGCTCCGTCCTTAATGATATTGAAGACAAGCTTGAATAATCTGTTTTTTCCGGTTCTTGCAGTGCTCCCAAAGGTGCATCAATAAAGCGGCATTTAAACAATTTCAATATTTGAGGGAAAATATCGGGAAAATCATTTAAAAAAGTTACCTTTGCAGAATTAAAACCAAAGGGTTTGAAAATCTAAGGGAATAAAACTTCAAAAACCAATGAGAAAAAATATTGTAGCCGGGAACTGGAAAATGAATACCGTTCTCGAAGAGGGAGTGGAATTGGCAAGCCAGGTGAATGATCTTCTCAGAGAGAAGAAAGCCAATTGCGAGGTAGTGATCTGTGTGCCTTTCACCCATCTGGTGAGCGTTAAAGGTGTTATCGACGAACCATTAAAATTAGGTGCGGAGAACTGTTCGGAGCACGCCAAAGGTGCATATACCGGAGAAGTGAGCGCTGCAATGGTAAAATCTACCGGTGCATCCCACGTGATTCTTGGTCACAGCGAAAGACGTCAATATTTCGGAGAGAACAACGAGCAGTTGCTGACGAAGACTAAACTTGCTTTGGAAAACGGGCTTACTCCGATTTTCTGTGTTGGTGAAGTGCTCGAAGAAAGAGAAAACGGTACTTATAACGAAGTGGTGAAAGGTCAGGTCGAGGCTCTCTTTGAACTCAGCCAGGAAGATTTCGGCAAGATAGTTATAGCATACGAACCGGTTTGGGCGATCGGAACAGGAAAGACAGCCACTGCCGACCAGGCTCAGGATATGCATGCCCATATTCGTAAGGTTATCGAAGACAAATACGGCAAAGAGATTGCCGACAACACTTCCATACTTTATGGAGGCTCCTGCAAGCCTAGCAACGCTAAGGAACTTTTCAGCAAACCTGACGTTGACGGTGGTCTGATTGGTGGCGCATCTCTTGAGGCTCCCTCATTCATGGGTATTGTTGAAGCTTTTGATTAAGCTTTGAAAAAAAAGAGTGATTTTTTCCATCGGATGAAAAAGATAATGATCGCATTTTTACTTGGACTATCCTTTGTCTGTGGGTTTGCACAGACAAAGGATATACCTAATCCTGTAGAAAAGATAATGGAAGAATCCGAGGGACAAATCACGATAGAGATACCGGAAGCTATTCTCACCAATATTTTGCAGAATCCGTCGGGGCGCAAGGGAAATTCTGAGCTGAAAAGCGGCATAAACAAGATGGCCGGCTATAGAATCCAAGTGTTTAGCGATGGAAGAAACCAAAGCACTCTTGAAAGCCGGGCGAAAGCCAGAGGGAATTTGATTCTATCAAAATTCCCCAAATATAAGGGACAGATTTACACCTATTCAAGTTCTCCAAACTGGTATACGCGAGTGGGTAATTTCCGGACAGCTGCGGAAGCAAATTCCGCTATGACGGAGCTTAAGAAAGCATTTCCTAATTTCTCGACGGAGATGCGTGTGGTGAGAAGCCAGATAGTAGTGATAAAATAATGGAAGATAAGGAACGCATAATATCGGAAATAGCCGGTCATTATCGTGAGATACTGAAACTGATAGGAGAGGATCCGGACCGCGAGGGACTGATGAAGACTCCGGAACGGGCAGCCAAGGCTTTGTATGCTGTGACAGAGGGTTACAGGCAGTCGGCCAAAGAGATTGCATCGAAAGCCATTTTCGAACATGATGACGACGGGATGGTGATCGTGAAAGATATTGAGTTCTACAGTATGTGTGAACACCATATCCTCCCATTTTTCGGTAAAATCTCTGTAGGGTATCTTCCCAAGGGAAAAATTTTGGGACTATCGAAACTTGCAAGAATTGTGGATGTCTATGCAAAGAGACTACAGGTGCAGGAAAGAATGACCGCCCGTATCTGCCGGGCTATTTCAGAAATCATACCGAATGAGGGAGTTATAGTGGCCTGCGAGGCTGCCCACTTATGTATGAAAATGCGAGGTGTGGAAAAGCAGGATTCTTCTACCGTTACCTTCTCTTCAAGCGGGAAATTCCGTGAGAATCCGGAACTTAGGAAAGAATTTATGGCCGTTTGCGGAATACATTAAAGAAATAGGCCCTACTTCCCCAACGCAATAATATAAGAATAAATCAGCCGATTAGTTAATACTAAAAGGCTGATTTATCCATTTTGGAATTATCTTTTCCTTATTGAACTCTTCTGCTTTTGGGTTTCAGATTCAATTATCGTGCAGAAGAAATGATAGCATTTCTCATGTCGGTGTTGAAATCTTTTTGGGCAAGCAAGTCTTCCACAGTCAGATGCATCCTGTAACGCCAGTAGTGGGTGGGGTTGGCCGGTTCATTGATCTGATCTTCACGCGGGTCTTCCCTCCTGAGATTTCCATCGGCAGAAAGCCAGTCGGCCAAAGGAATTATGCAGAACATAGAGGGACTATTAAGCTGGAGATCAAGGATTTTCTTGCAAATCCAGGGTTCGGCATAATAAGGAGCCTCTCCATGTTCATGGAGCGCATTGTTGTAGAATCTTTGTGTAACAGCCCTATCGGTTTCCCACCATACGCGGATACCACCCATGTCGTGGGTTGAAGTGGTGCAAACGGAGAAATAGGGGTATCTCCATGTGTCGCCAAACTCCAGTTTCGGATCTTTCGGCATCCTCTGAATTTCAAGTGACAGAATTTCAAGACGCGACATTACTTCCGGTACGCATGCCGGGATCATACCCAGGTCTTCTGCACAGCAGAGCATACCAGTAGAATCAATCAACGGGGGCAGTTTCCACATGGCCTTGCCATACCAGAAATCGTTGTGGCGATGATAGAAGAAATCATTATAGAGACGGTTGAAACACCATTTCTCATAATCCGTGAGCACACGGAACTGATATGTGAATTGAGCTGCAATCCGTGGATGGTAGTGACCTTTCTTATAGGGGTCCTCGATGAAAAGGACATCATCTATCAAACCCATCAGAGCCTGGCTGATACGATAATTCTTTTCAGAATGTTCCTGTTCGGCAAAATAACGGGCCACTTTCAATTGAGTGTCTACGAAATCTTTAAGCCGATATTTCCCGTCGCCAATGTAATCCAGATAAAGTTCCTTTGCCTCCTCCGTGGCATCACCAAAGAAGTCGGTGAGCATCCATTCGAGAATCAACGGACGGGTCTGAACGTCGGGATTGATCCAGAAATCATAGGAATGGCGAAGCTCCTCGGGCGAGAAGGGGAGAGCCGGATTGAAATAACCCAGAAGACCATGGAGGGCACTCAACGGAATTTGCCAGATTCTAAAGAAGCCGAGAATATGGTCGATTCTATAGGCATCAAAATATTCGGCCATCTTGCGGAAACGCTCTTTCCACCATTGGAACCCATCTTTCGACATCTCTTCCCAGTTGTAGGTGGGGAAGCCCCAGTTTTGTCCGAGCACTGAGAAATCATCGGGTGGAGCACCGGCCTGACAGTCCATATTGAAGAGTCGGGGGGATTGCCATGCGTCAGCACTGTAGCGGCTTATGCCGATAGGGATGTCGCCTTTGAGCACAACACCTTTGGAATGTGCATAATCTCTGACAGCATGGAGCTGTTTGTCGAGATGATATTGCACGAAATAGTGGAAATTTATGTCATCGCTGTTTTCATGACAGAAAGCCTCCACCTTTTTATAATCAAATTCAGCATATTCACCCCAGGCATTATTATCGGGAGTGCCGAATTTTCTACAGAGCACTCTCCATGCTGAATAAGGCATCAGCCATTCCACATTTTTCGCCACGAATTCTTTGAATTCTCTTGATTGGAGAGTGTCGGGACCGTCCTGCGCGTAAATCTCATGGAGATAGTCGCGTTTCAGATTGTTGACCGCTTCATAATCCACTTCCTTGAGTTCATTCAATTTTTTGGATTCCTCCCTGTAATGGTTCATTTTCTCCTCATCGTTGAGCACACCGACCTGTTCGAGACGGAGATACATCGGATGGAGGGCGAAGGTGGAGTTGGCACTATAGGGATATGAGTCAACCCAAGTGTTGGTTTTAATTGTGTCGTTGATGGGGAGGACCTGCAGGATTTTTTGGCCGGTTTCCACACACCAGTCAACCATTTTATTCAGATCGGTGAAATCTCCCACACCATTGTCTTCATTGGTTCTAAGAGAGAAGACGGGGATGGCTGTTCCGGCGCCTTTCCAGTGGTCGCGGGGATTTGCAAACCTCAAGCCGTCTACCAGGATAAGACTGCCCGGTTTTTCATTCACGAAGCCGCAGATACGATTGTTGACGGTTTCCCATGCCACTGCTTCATGAGTGTCTTTTTTGAGAACGACGAATTTATATTCAAAGGGTTGATCACAAGCTGAAAGAGGGATGTTGGCAGTCCATTCGGGATATTCCGAATCATTCATGATAAGAGATTTCGATGGAAGCCAGTTGCCAAGGAGCTTACCTTCACCACATATAGCGAGCACTTCATCCGGGTAGACCATAGGGGCGCTCACCTGAAGCCTGACGGAACCCGGGAGGGTAGGCAACGGTTTGTCGCGGTGGGAACGCCTCAGGATGCCATCAACAAAGGCTGAGGAATAATATGGTTTATCAAATGGCATATCTTTCCAGGAACTGAAGACCTTGACCTCTTCAACCCCCTCGCATCCCTGATAATGATGAGGGCTGCCCCATTCGAATCTCCAGTCTTTATCTTTTGATTTCACCACAAAGAAGAAGTTGAATGCCGGAGGATTTTCCGCAAATTCCACATCCACCCTCCATAGATCGGGCGAAACCAGACTCATTTCAAGAGCATCTCTCGGATCTCCGGCACCTAACTGCACCAGATCACCACACAAATAGAGGGATTCTCCCCATTGGGTGTGGTAATTAAGATTAAATGAGATTTTCATGTTATTGTTTTGTTATTGTTGCTTTTAGAGTTATTATTATTGTTTGTATTGTTCCGGTTGAAGGTGAAACGCGGTTTTGGTCAGATTAACCGCACCGTGAACTTCCACAATTGGTGCAAATCAGGCACCCTTCTTGATATACAAGAGATTCCATGCCACAATTTGGACATTTATGCCCTTTTGCTTCAGTTCCATTCGGAAGGTATTTCTTCAATGCCCTTTCCACTCCGTTTTTCCAGGTGTTGATGCTGTTGGAATCCAGTTCAAGACCCCCTACAAGTTTAAGAACCTGGTCGATCGGCATACCGTAACGGAGCACTCCGGAGATAAGTTTTGCGTAGTTCCAGAACTCGGGGTTAAATTTCTCGCTTAGCCCCTCGATTGTGGTCTTGTATCCCCGCTTGTTGATAAACTGGAAGTCATAGCGTTTCTTGCCATTTTCATCGGTGGCTTTTATAATCTTGCCATGGTTGACACTTTTCGGGCAGAAGATGCCGTCTTCATCATCGGCAAGACCGGTGAAAATCTCGTAGGGTTTCCCGTCGACGAGTCCCACAAAGGCAATCCATTTTTCCTTGTTGTTTTGGAATCTCACAACGTCGGCCTCAAGCTCTATAGGTCGTTTTACCTCATGATCCATTTTATGGATCAGACTTGGGGTCTCCTCCTTCGGAGTTTTATCTTTCTTGACATTTTCGAGCACATTAGAACGAGAGCCGTCACGATAAACCGTACAACCCTTGCATCCTGACTCCCATGCGTGCATATAAAGATGTTCCACCAATTCTTCAGATACATCAGCCGGTAGGTTGATCGTCACGCTGATGGAATGGTCTACCCATTTCTGGATCGCACCTTGCATCCTAACCTTTTCCATCCAGTCGACATCGTTGGATGTGGCCTTATAATAGGGAGATTGCTCCACAAGCTCATCAATTTCCTCAGTTGTCATATTTTCCTTTTTAGGAATACCATTGACTTCCATCCAGGTGAGGAACTTATGATGATATACAATATATTCTTCGAAAGAATCACCCACCTCGTCTACAAAATCTATTCTTACGTTTTCATCAGTGGGATTCACTTTCCTTCTGCGTTTATACACGGGCATAAATACAGGTTCAATACCGGAAGTGGTCTGAGTCATCAGGGAAGTAGTGCCTGTCGGTGCGATAGTCAGGCAGGCAACATTACGACGTCCCACCCGCTGCATCTTTTCAACCAGCCCGGGATCGGCCTCTTTCAATCTTGTCAGGAAAGGATTATTTTTTTCTTTTTCACTGTCGTAAACGGGGAAGGCACCTCTAAGTTCAGCAAGGTCAACTGAAGATCTGTAGTAGGCAAGTGCCAATTCCTTGTGCACTTTTACCGAAAAATCTGTAGCTTCAGTGGTGCCGTATCTCAGTCCGAGAGCTGCGAGCATATCCCCTTCGCCTGTGGTGCCACATCCGGTGCGCCTTCCTTTGGCAGTCTTATCCTTTATTTTGAGCCAGAGATTGAGTTCCGTGCGTTTCACCTCATCCGGCTCCGGATCTTCCTGAATTTTGACGATTATTTCTTCGATCTTTTTCATTTCAAGATCGATAATATCATCCATTATCCTTTGGGCTTTTGCGGCATGTTGCCTGAAGAGCTCGAAATCAAACTCAGCCTCCGGTGTAAAGGGATTCTTGACGTAGCTGTAGAGGTTGATAGCCAGGAGTCGGCAACTGTCGTAGGGACAAAGCGGAATTTCGCCGCACGGATTTGTGGAAATTGTCTTGAATCCTTGATCGGCATAAGAATCTGCAAGGCTTTCTCTTGTGATAGTGTCCCAGAACAAAACTCCGGGTTCGGCGCTTTGCCATGCGTTATGGATAATTTTCTTCCATAAAGTTTCTGCATCTATCTCAGTAACGTAGTCGGGATCCTCAGAATCGACAGGGAATTTAAGAATATACTTTTCATGATTCTTCACAGCTTTCATGAAATCATCATCGATTCTGAGCGAAACGTTGGCTCCCGTTATCTTTCCCGGAGTGGATTTGGCATCAATGAAGGCCTCGGAGTCAGGATGCTTTATAGACACTGTGAGCATAAGGGCGCCACGTCGTCCATCCTGTGCCACTTCCCTTGTGGAATTGCTGTAACGCTCCATAAAAGGCACGAGGCCGGTGGATGTCAGGGCTGAGTTTTTCACCGGAGCACCTTTAGGCCTCAAATGAGATAAGTCATGGCCGACTCCTCCCCTTCGTTTCATCAGTTGAACCTGTTCTTCGTCGATCTTGATTATTCCTCCATAAGAATCAGGAGTGTTGTCAAGACCGATAACGAAACAGTTGGATAAAGAGCCTACCTGGAAATCGTTGCCTATGCCGGCCATTGGACTACCCTGTGGGACGATATACCGGAAATCTTTCAATACTTCATAGATTTCATCCTCGCTTAAGGGTTTAGGATATGTGGCTTCTACTTCTGCAATTGCCCTTGCGATTCTATGATGCATGTCGTCAGGGGTCTTTTCATAGATATGGCCGAAAGAATCTTTCAGTGCATATTTTGTAACCCACACCCGTGCTGCGAGTTGATCACCTTTGAAATAATCGAGCGAGGCTTCGTAGGCCTCGTCGTAAGAGTAGGTCGGTATGTCGATTTCTCCCATTAAATAAATCTTTTATCTCCTTAAGGATTGTTTTTGCCTTATATTGTAATGATTGCAAATTTAAAGAAGTTGGTCTATATTTGCAATGAAAAAATGACTGTGAAAAACTAAGCCAAGGAACAATAAATGGATAATTATTTTGTGAATAGAAGAAGTTGCAGAAATTTCAAGTCAGAGAAAATAGACATAAAAAAACTGACCGAAATTATCCGGCAGGCTTCAAAAGCTCCTACATGTGGGAACATGCAATTATATTCAGTGATTGCGACTATGGATGAAGAAAATCTCAAAAGACTTTCAGCCTTCCATTATAATCAGCCTGCCGCTTCCACTGCTCCATGTATCCTTACGATCTGCGCTGATTTCAATAGATTCACTCAATGGTGTGAAAGCAATGATGCAGATGCCGGATTCGATAATTTTCATTCCTTCATAGTGGCCATGACAGATGCCGTGATACTGGCCCAACAGATTGTGACGATTGCTGAGAAGGAAGGATATGGGACATGTTACCTGGGCACTGTGACTTATAATGCAGAGGAAATATCAAAACTTTTAAAACTTCCGGAACTTGTTGTGCCGGTAGCCTCTCTGTCTATCGGTGTCCCGGAATGTATTGGTGAAGCCACCGACAGAATCGTAACTGACGGTTTTCTTCATATTGAGAATTATAGTGTAGCTGACGAGAAGAAACTGGAGGAGATTTTCAGGATCCATACAGAGAATCCCGAAAATGAAAAGTTTATCATGGAAAACAATAAGGAAAATCTGGCACAAGTTTTTTCGGAAGTGAGATATCCGCGTGCCTTAAATGAGGAAGTTTCCGTCTCTTTCATGCAGCTTCTAAAGAAAAAAGGATTTATAAAATAAGGTATTTCCCGGGACTCGAAAATAGAAATTTAGCTCCGAAATATAAATTTGTCAGTCAGCCTTAGTAATGGAATTAGGTCTCAAGTATAATCTTGATCTTGTTGAGGATGTGTCGAATATCCTCAAACAGGATTTTTGGGTTTATTGCAATTTCGTGGGGTCGATGATACCTGAAATAACCGATCCGGTGAAATTTACGTCCAGTTGCTCGATATTCGTCAAAGAAGGTGAGGGGAATATAGAGATTGACTTGCTGAAATATAATTTCAAGGCTCCATGTATTGTGAATATAAAGCAGGGTCAGATTATTCAGAATGCAGAGGTGAAAGGAAATTTCGAAGCATCTTTCATAGTCTTGTCGCAAAGGTTTTGCGATAATCTTTTTCTTTTGTTGAAAGACAGCACATCTTATGGCACGGCATCAATGGAGACTGTAGTGAATGTGCCTGTGAATCTGGTTGATAAATTTGAAAGATTCTATTCCCATGTAAGGGATATATTTTGCGGGTCGCATGGTCCTAATGAATATCAAGCCATGGTCTTGGCCATTGCGTCTTTCTTTTATGAATGTGGCACAAAATGTTATCCCCCCGTATTGGAATCTGCAAAAAAATCCTCCCATAGACTCACGGAAAAATTTCTTTCTCTGGTGCAGCAGAATTTTAAAAAGGAGAGATTTTTAGATTTTTATGCAGCACAACTTGAAGTGAGCACCAAGCATTTATCGAGGACAGTAAAAGAGTCGACCGGTTTCACTGCCGTGGAATGGATCGACAGGTTTGTGATACTGGAGGCCAAGGTGTTGCTAAAATCCACCAATATGACAATCCAGCAGATTTCTGACGAACTCAATTTTCAATCGCAATCATTCTTTGGAAAATATTTCAAGAAGCATATTGGCAGATCGCCCAAGGATTTTCGCAACAGCTGACCTAACCGATGATAAGCAGTTCCGGTTTTTGCAGGAGTAATAAAAGAGATTTGTTTGTATATTTAGAATCCTAAACGGCCGTCTGCCTGATTTTTTCGGAGATAATTATGCCGCCTATTATAAGTATGCAGCCGATATAACCGAGAATCCTTATTTTCTCATCCAGAAATGCATATCCGGCGATCATTGTCACGAGAGGCTGCACATAGAGATAATTATTGGATTTGATAGCCCCGAGTTGCTTCATAATTTCGTTCCATGCCAGATAAGCAGCAGCCGAACAGATAAGACCAAGAAAAAGGAAATTGAGCAGATATTGAGGCTGGTTGAAATCAAACAGAAGCCAGAGCTTCAAAGGCTCATGCTGGATAAGGAGCAGCGGCAAAGCCGTTATAACTCCGTAAAAGAATAATTTTCGGGTAATGAAAAGGGAGGAATAGATAGGAGTAAGCCTTTTTATTGCTATAGTATAGACAGCCCAGGACACTGAAGCGCTCAGGGCAATAATGTCTCCGAGGGGATTTATTTCAAAATTTTCGCCACTGCTTAATATTATGCAAGCCACGCCAACAAAAGCTATCACAGATCCGATTATTACATTGGGCTTTGGAATAAACCGATACATGATAGCCATAAAGGCTGTGGTGAAAAGAGGGGAGACGCTCACCAGAAGCGAGACATTACCGGTTGAAGTGAATTCCAGTGCATAATTCTCTGCGATAAAATAAATTGAACCGGCACACATGCCACAAATCAGGAAAAGAAGCTCATCCTTGTAATTGTTTGCCATGATTTTTCTGCATGTGAAAGCAAGGAGAAGAAGATATGCAAAAGTAAACCTGTAGACAAAAACTTCTACAGGAGAAAAACCGCCATTGACAAGCAATACTTTAGTGCTGAGGAAAGACACACCCCAGGCAACAACAACAAGTATAGCACCTAAATTGGCAAGGACTTTCATCGTTTTTCATGGTTTTCCTTGCAAATTTAAAGAGAAACGGTTTAGTGGCAAAGAAGAAAACGACAGGAATTATCAAATAAAATATTATCCCGGCTATGGAAATTTAACAGCAATTTCCTTAGCCGGGAACAAAGAAATGTCAATAAAAAATTATAAAGGGTTATTCTACAGGAGAAAACTCACTTTTGGGAGCCTCGCATATAGGGCAGACATAGGTATCGGGCAAGGATTCGAAGGAAGTTCCCGGTTTGATGTCTTGTTCTTCACTACCTACTGCGGGATCATAGATGTAGCCGCATACATTGCAAATATACTTTTTCATAATCATCAAGGTTTTTGGAGTTCTTATAATCTAAACACATTAATGGACAAAAAGGTTTGGGAATATCGTAAGGGTGTTTTATATTTGCAGATAAACTTAAGTAACCGACAAATCTAATACTATGGCTAAAGTAAAACCGTTTAAGGGCATACGTCCGCCGAAACATCTGGTGGAAGAGGTTGTATCCCGTCCTTATGATGTCTTAAACAGCGAGGAAGCACGAAAGGAAGCAGAGGGGAATGCAAAATCACTTTACCGGATCATAAAACCGGAGATCGATTTCGATGAGACAACCGACGAGCATGATCCGAAGGTGTATGAAAGGGCTGCTCAGAATTTCAGGAAGTTTCAGGATGAGGGTTGGCTTGTGCAGGATGACAAAGACCACTACTACATTTATTCGCAGACAATGGATGGAAGAACCCAGTATGGGTTTGTGGTGGCTGCCTGGGTGAATGACTATATGGAAGGTCGTATCAAAAAACATGAGCTGACACGTCGTGACAAGGAAGAAGACAGAATGAAGCATGTAAGGGTTAATAATGCTAATATTGAGCCCGTCTTCTTCGCGTTTCCGGACAATGAAGAACTGGAAACGATTTTAAAAGAGGTCACCACAGGGGAACCGGAATATGATTTTATTGCTCCGGACGGATTCGGACACACTCTGTGGAAAATAAGTGATGAGAAGACTATAGAAAGAATCACGAAAGAATTTGAAAAAATCCCTAACATGTATATTGCCGACGGACATCATCGCTCGGCTGCAGCAGCCCTTGTAGGTGCAGAGAAGGCAAAGAATAATCCCGACCATAAGGGCCATGAGGAATATAATTATTTTATGGCTGTAGCTTTCCCGGCATCACATTTGAAAATTATCGACTACAACAGAGTCGTAAAAGACCTAAATGGGCTTACTCCTGAGGAATTTTTAAATAAACTTGAAAAGAATTTTGATGTAGAGAAGAAGGGGAAAGAGATTTATAAACCGGAAAAACTACATAATTTCTCTCTATATTTAGACGGCGACTGGTATTCTTTGACTGCCAAACCCGGAACATATAACGATGAAGATCCGATAGGGGTTTTGGATGTGACAGTGTCGTCCGATTTAATTCTTAAAGAGATTCTGGGGATTACGGACTTGCGAAGTGATAAAAGAATAGACTTTGTCGGCGGCATCCGGGGTCTTGAAGAATTGAAAAAGAGAGTCGACACCGGTGAGATGAAAATGGCGTTGGCCCTTTATCCTGTGACTATGCAACAGCTTATTGACATTGCAGATTCAGGAAACATCATGCCTCCCAAGACTACATGGTTTGAACCGAAATTACGTTCCGGGCTGGTAATCCATAAGCTCGATTGACAGGCATAAGAGAATACATTATAAGAATCCGATTGTTTCTAGAGGATCGGGCTCTAAAATTTACTTCAAACCTGTAAATGATAGTTAATTATCTTATATAAAAGTCAGGATCATAAGATAAAATTATCTTGCAGACTTTTGGATAAAGAATAAAGTTTGTAGTAAATTTGCAAATCGTTATAAAAAAAGAAATTATGAAAATCTTAAGAATTTTATCAACTATGGTAGTGACGGCAGGGATTATGACTGCATGTGGCGAATCAAAAGCTCAAAAAGAAGAGTGTGGCGCAGCTAATACTACAGATGCGGTTATCGAGAACATAATGACAAGAACCAGCATCCGTCAGTTTACAGATCAACCGGTATCAAAAGACACATTGGATCTTTTGGTAAAGGCCGGAATGGCTGCTCCATCTGCCATGAATAAGCAACCCTGGGCTTTTGTTGTAATTACCGATCGTGAAGTGCTGGATTCTCTCAATGCAATCAAACCCTGGTTCAACCTCAAGACCGCAACAGCAGCAATCGTTGTGTGTGGTAACATGGAGAAAACTATCGAGGGCCCCGGACAGGAATACTGGGTGCAGGATTGCTCGGCAGTAACTGAAAACATCCTCCTCGCTGCACATGCTTATGGCCTCGGGGCAGTTTGGTGTGGAGTGTATCCCGGACCGGAGATTGTTGCGGGTGTTTCTGCTGCCCTAAGTCTCCCGGAAACCATCATACCCTTGAACGTCGTTACACTCGGATATCCGGCTGAAAATCCGGAACCCAAAGACAAATTTAATAAAGATCTCATTCACTACCAGAAATGGTAATATAATCTTAGATTCTATTTATTAAGAATATAGTGAGTTATTAAGAATAGGGTGAGCCAAATTATAACAATTTGACTCACCCTGATCTTTTTGAATAATCTAAAATCCTTTTTTACAGCAATCTGAAGTAGGGTTCAGATTCTTCAATAATTCCCTTCCGCATATTTGAACAGCGAGCCCGTGGGACATACAAAACGACAATAGGGTCTCTGTACAAAAAGTGACAATATGAGGAACCCTCCTGCAATACATAGAGTCACTACTCCGGCATCTTTGAAGAAAAAGGCAGCAAATGGCTCATATCCCATCCAATCAAACCATAATCCTGTCCATAAAAGCCACATCAGTACAAACCATAATGCCTGGCGGAAATAATTCAACCATTTTATCACTTCGGGCTTCATTTTGATTTTAACCTTCACACACTTACCTAATAATTCCTGAAATGAACCATAAGGACACATCCAAAGGCAATAATAATCTTTTTTTCCGAAAAAAGGATATATGAAAGCAGCAATGAGCATTAAGCCTGTTGGTATTAAAGTGACCTGAGAAATTCCGTTGGCAGCATAAGAAGTCATAAGAGAATAGGAGATGAAAGTGCCACCCCAGAAACCTAAAAGGAGGACGTTTAATATAAGTTGCAAGGTTCGGTAACGCTTGTCTTTGATAAAGAATGGAATTATCCCTCCTGCCAAAATAATTACTATAGTGATATAAAACTTTAAAGGCAGTTTTTCGCTTTCTTTTTTAGAGGATACAAAAATATTTTCATTTTTAGCAGCATATTCGATGCCTGCTTTGATATTACCGATTATGGCTTTAGAAGAATAAGTGGCCCCTGCCACACCATCGATTGGAGTTTCCATGGCTTCAGCCAATGTTTTCCCGTCAAGACTTTCCAAGATGTCGGAATTTCTTATTGCGCCATAAAATTCCGGGGTCTCCTGATTTGGTAAGGCAGTTATGTTTTTTATTTTACCGTCACTTATTGTTATCTCAACAGGTGTAACGCCTCCATATCCGATAATATCCTTTCCGATTTCCGAGGTGTTGATGATAATACCGTTTTCGACTTGTCTGATGGTTTCTACTTTCTTCTCGTCTTCATGACCCAGGTCAATACCGAATATCTTATGGTCTTTCCATATTGGCACAACCAGCATTATCATTATGCATACCACGAAGCCTACATATTGTTTTATTTTATTATTCTGAAGTTTTGCAGGAATAGCCGGTTTTTGATTCATGATAAAATATTTTGAGCAAAATTAAATAAATTATCTTTAAATCAAGCTTCAATCATCCTTCCATTTTATAGTGGTGAGAAAATATATAAATACAACATCTCCTTGTCAACCAGGAAACTACAAAAGATTTGGAACAAAATCTAAAGTTTCACTTCTTTAGCATCTATAATGTTATGGATTATGGCATAGATTGTAAGTCCGGCGGAAGAATGAATGCCCAATTTGGAATTGATGTTACGACGATGTGTCGCAACAGTATGTGGAGAAATGAACAATTCCTCAGCTATCTCTTTATTGGATTTTCCAGAGGCAACGCAGCGTATTATATCTTTTTCTCTTTCGCTTATGGCATTTTCTTCAACGTTCTTACTGTTATCTTCCATTCTATCTATAGAACCACCGGAGGATAACCGACTCTTCTTTTCAAGGCGCTCCACAGCCGGAACAAAAAGTTTGGTTTCAATTTCAAAGTGAGCCATAAGATCCTTTTCACACATCACGATATCAAAAAGCGTGACGCTCAGCCGTAAATTATCCGGCTGTTTGTAATGATATATAAAAAGGTCTTTTAATTCTTTGAGTTTTGTGGCTGCGTTGTCGTGGTTAGAAGAATATCGGGTAATGTTGAAATCATCTCCGGTCAGACCTGCTGACAATTTTTCTACATAAGGGAAAACTACATTGTTTTCATAGTTCATGTGTTTAGTAACTTCCAGAACATAGTCATCGTAAAAACGCATGAAAAGTATTTCAACGTCATTGGCCTCGGTATGATTGATAGCCTCAATCAGATAATGTCTGATTCGAGGCAAACTTATTTTAAGAAACCCATTGTGAGCCTGTTTAAGGTATTCTGTCAGCGTATGTATGGAAATGTCAAACTGATTATAGGGATAACCGCTCAGGAGATTGCAAACGGCCAGGAAAGTCGATGTGTCGACTCCATGTTTTTTGCAGATGTTTTCTACATTTTCATCTCCAAAACCAAAAGCGAGTCCGAATCTACCCATTGTTTTCACGAGCAGACTATTGTCTCGCAATATTTCTCTCATAGTGTTGAATGGTTGGTAACCCGTATTCTTGTCTACCATACAGCAATGCTTAATTTTATTGTTGCAAATTTCGTCAATTAAGAGATAAAAATAAATACTTGAAATTGACTAATTGTAAAAAGAAACTATATTTGCCATTTGTAACGAATTACTCAATTATGGGTATCGAACTTAAAATTTCCCCTATGTTGTTGCCTCGGAAGGGAACTAAAATAAAGTGAATATTCAAGGGTTATAATACTAAAAAGAAAGCCTTTTCAAATAAATTTCTTTTATTTTGAAAATTTTATTGTCTCAATAGAGGATGAATTTGAAATTAAAAGCAAATATTCTCAGAATTTATATTATATCTGTGATAGCCTTAATCGGATGTTGTGGCTTAGGATTTTCTTTAAATAGTCAGCTCCCGGAAAGAGGTTTACAGTCAAGTTACTCCTCAAATGATTCTATAGTAATCAATATTATTGAAGCTTTAAGTAGGGGAAAAAGCTTAGGTGATGAAAGAAAAATAGAGATAGAAAGGAAAATAAAATCATTTCCGGGGAGAATAGTCCGTAGAGACACGTCTTCTTATTTCCTACAGTCTATTTTAGGTATTGCTTATAATGAGTTTGTGACAGAAGATTTTGAGGAGGTCAAAAAGATTTCATCAGCTTTTTGCAATAATGTTGAAGAACTCAATCCTTTTTATTTACCTATAAAATATGGTTTGATTAAATTTTCCTCTTTCCGGATTAAAGATAAGGAAGACTCTCATTCGGAAGATCTTTTCGGACCTTCGCCTGAATTTATACGTGATCAAAACATAAGTAAATTTATCGTTGGTCTTCTTCCTGATCTGCCCCTTGATTTAAATCTTGATACTTACCGAAATTTATTGAATTGTTTTAAGGAGTCGGGTGGCTTCCCGCGATTGATTGGAAGTAGAATTGATGATAATTTCTTTGAAAGGTGTGCCAAAGCAGAAAGAAGGGATATCCTAGAGTTAGCAGAACACTTATGGTGTCTGGAAGAAGATATTCTGGATGTGATAAATAAGGAGGTAGAAATAGATTATTCCGCTCTTCAGGCTCATCCGGGCTTTAAGGATGAAGATCCTACGAATGAGGAAATTGAACAGCAAAATTTAAGGGCATTGAAGGAAATATCTTTACAGCTTTTTGATGCAGACGGAAATATAGATATGATTGATTCTTTGATTGCCATTGGTCATGAGGAATCTATTGGAAAGTATATAGACAATTTCCAATACTTAAAAAACGCAAGAGGAGAATACCGGGAGATAATAGACAAAGCCGCTAAATATGAATTATACATACCTTTGAAATGGCAACCTCGTTTCTACGGATATTGGGGCATTGCTCATCTGGCTCTTGGAGAAAACGACGAAGCACTGGAGAAATTTGAAAAATCTTTTGATGAGAAAACTAAAAAAGATGCATTTTCGGGTTCTGTTCTTAATTATGCCACCGCTCTGGCACAGAAGGGTGAAATCGATAATGCGATAAGGCTCTATAGAACGCAGGAGGGGAAAACAACCAATATAAATGATTCTTTTAATTTTTGGGATGGTCTCGGCTATCTCTACAGTTTCATCTGTCCTGATAAAGCTTTGGAATATTATGAAAGGGCAGATTCTATACTTTTAGCCCATGAGGGCCCGGATTTTAACGTAAATTCTTTCTTGAGTTGGCCTACAAATAACGGCACACGGCATTTTGCCAGAAAAAGCAGGATGCTCAATAAAGATTTGTTCAAGTTGAGAAATGCTCTCCAGCAAGCGCGATTATCTTCGGGGGTGGATTCTTATTTCTCTTTTTACGGAGGAATACCGGCTGTTTTTTATCGTTCTGAAGCCGGAAGATTTAAAAACCTGTTGTTCGATTTCAAAGGGGCTGGAGAAGAATTTGAATTGGCCCGGGGAATAATCTCACGCCTTGACCCTCAGGATTACAGAATCAGATGGTGGAATGAAAGTTGGCAAGATCTAAATAATTTTATCTCCACTTACGGTAAAGATACAGAAACCATATTAGAAACTTTAAAATCCGGGGAATTTTCTTCACTCCATAAAATTTGGTTACTGGGGGAATTGGCGGGTTATTATGGAAACTATGAAAGAGGAGAGACTTTCGATATAAACTTCATTAATGAAAGTCTTGCAAAAAATCTGGTAGAGACAATTTATGCAGTGTCATATTATGAAAGCAGAAATTTGCCGGTTGCCATTTATCGTATCCAGGAAATCTTGATGAATAATGAAAATCTGCAGCAAGAAACCGAACACCTTGCGGAACTTAATCTTTTAAGGAAAGGTGCATTAGAAAGTTCTAAAACAGGTATCGAGAAACATCTGTTGGAGAGCAACCGGACAATAAGGCAAGATTATTTGGCTCTATGCGATCTAAGAAAACAACTTAATTATGCATACGCTTATGAAGATTCTTTGAAAATAAGGAAACTCTTACCTCAGATTGCCAATAATGAAAGTCGGCTATACTATAGTTTAAAGGATTCCATAAAACCTGACGACTTTATTGCCTCTGATGTCATATCGATCAGGTCTAATCTCTCATCGAATGATTTGGCGATAGATTTTGTGGAAATCCCATACGCAGGGGGAATAAAGACGGGAGCATTCATATATTTCCCTGATGAAAAGGTGGAATATGTGGATCTGACGTCAGTAATACGAGAGAATGGAAAAGATTGGGACTTTTCTAATATCTGGATCCCTCTGTTGCCTTTCATGGAAAATAAAGAAAACATATACTTCTCTCCTGATGGTAGACTTATTAACAAGGGGATAGAATACTATCCCGATTCAGAGAAAATTCCCATTTTTCAAAATTATAGGTTGCACAGAGTATCCCATCTTAGGAATTTAGGAAATAAAGAGGTGACCCTGACAGGTGGAATCGCCCTAATAGGGGTTTCAGATCATAATTCTCCTATAGGAGAAGGTGATACTATAAGTCGAGGGAATTGGAGCGATCTGCGGGAAGTAGAATATGAAATCAATTTGATAGACCATAAGCTTAAAGCGGTTTCCCATAATTTGTTTTATAATGATTCTGCCATTGAGGAAAATATCAAGGCATTGGAGGGTTCGGATATCTCTATTCTTCATTTTTCCACTCATGGTGTGTATCGCAATAGGGATTCGCTGATAAATTCAGCCTCAAATAAAGATGATTTCGATCATAATGTGGCGTTGCGTACTTTAAAAAGTGACAGACAAGAAATTTGCGGCATAATTTTAAGGAGAGGGAATCTTACCTGGCAGATGCCTCATCTCTTGGATGAAGAAGATGATATCCTTACGGCTGAAGAGATTGAGGTGATGAATTTTCCGAAATTACAATTGACTGTTTTGTCGGCATGTGATTCGGGTTTGGGAGAAATAAATTCCGATGGAATTCAGGGTCTGCAGCGAGCATTCAAGATTGCCGGAAGCAAAAATATAATCTGTAGTCTTAACAAGGTGGATGATTATTGGTCAGCTCAATTTATGGGGGAACTATATAAGAATTTGGCAGAAGGACTATCGATTTATGACTCTTTCAGGAATGCCCAGATCAGTATAAAATTAGCGGCACCCGACAACCCTGTAGCCTGGTCGTCATATATATTAATAGAATAAAATTCGTAAATTTGTGCTTTATTCCAAAAGATCTATGGAAGAAAGTTACGAAGAAATAGTCAGGAAATGGTATAAGAAGTTACGTCCTAACTTCATTGACAACCTGATGGAAAAATACAAAGGTAGCAAAATGCGTCTTGAAGATGCGGAAAACATATACCAAGACGTATTCATAGCTATTTATGATAATATTGCCAAAGGTGCTATTCGCGATAACACATCATGGAGCAGTTATATCATGACAATTGGATTGAATATGGCAACCAAGAAATATCGCGGTCTCAGCAAATCGGTTTCCATAAACGAAAAGGGGTCGGAAGAGGAAGATTCTCCGGAGAACCTTGCCAGGGAGGTAGTGAAGGAAATTCAGAAACTTTCAGAAGAAGATCAGGAATTATATTCTGATCCTGAGGCACAGGCATTGCTTGGAGAAGAACTTATCCATACCCCTGAACCTTGCGCCTCTATAATACGATACACTTATTTTTCAGGCTTAAAGGATAAGGAAATTACTGAGGAATTAGACAAATATAACAGTGCCCAGGCTGTAAAGGCAAAAAGATACCAATGTATGAAAGACCTTATCTATAGGGTGAAATTATCTTTATTCCATGCAGGATTGATCGATACAAAACCGGAAAGGAGGTAAGACTATGGAAAATATACAATTATTTGATGAATATATTGCCGGGAGTCTTAATCCGGAGCAGAGAGCAAACTTTGAGAAGAAACTGAAAGAAGATAAGGCTTTTGCGTCCGATTTCAAGATTTATCTTTTCACTGTAAACGGAATTATCAATGAAGCCCTACAAGATAATGCAGATTTTGAGAATGCGATGAAACACATCTCAAAAGATGAGTTATTGAATATAATCGGCAGGAGGAAAGCCCCCAAGATTTTTAGATTAGGATATTTCAGAGAAAGAGCAGCCTGGGCTTCCGGTATTGCAGCCTTACTTATTGTATGCTTCGTTTCCATTTTCTTCACTTGGCAAGTTGGAAATCGAAATATTGACAATATGATTGTAGATTATTATTATTTCCCGGAAACCAAAGGCGGAGAAGAATATGTAGACATAAACGAAATGTCGAAGAATGAAATAGAGGAGTATATCCCTGTATTAATTTCACAATACAAGGAATGTCCTGCAGATGATATCCAATCCTGTGAAGATACGGGATTAAGAGTTGCACTTGCTTATCTTAAAATCCACGACAGGAAACAAGCAAGAGTCTGGCTTGAAAATCTTATTGAAAGATTTTGGGATGATGAACCTTTTGTGGCTCTATGTCAGAAGATACTTGATCAAATTGATTAATACTTCATCCGGTTTATTTGATCATGAGATTGAAGGGAATCTTGGTGCTTATTCTTTTGGGGGTAGTATTTTTTTGTAATGCCACCAATCGTGCTTTGTTGGTAGGGATTGGCCGTTATGACCAAATGAAGACCGGTTGGAGTCGGATTCATGGTGATAAAGATGTTGAACTATTGGAACCACTGCTAAAGAAACAAGGTTTTGAGGATATTAGGTCAATTATCAATTCCGAAGCTACCAAGGAGGCAATCGTCAGAGAGTTGAAAAATCTTGCTGAAAGAAGTAAAGAGGGTGATAAAGTCTATTTTCATTTTTCCGGACATGGACAACCGGTAAGAGATGATAATAAGGATGAAGAAAAGGCAGGTAAGAAATACGATGAATCCATAATACCCTTCGATGCATGCAGAGACAACCTTAAGATGGAGGGGAAATATGAGGGAGAAAATCATTTGATAGATGATGAGCTCGCGCCATTATTTGATGCAATAAAGAAAAAAATAGGGAGAAAGGGTGAATTCTTAATTGTGATTGATGCTTGCTACAGTAAGGGTATTCAAAAAGATGAAGTTACTGAGATTGACCCTGATATTCTGAGATATGCCAGAGGCACTGACCAACCCTTTGTGCCAAAGCCGGGAAGTAGATATCTTGCTAACCTTCCAAAACCAAAGGATTTTTCTTCAGGATCAGAAATAATTGTTATTACAGCCTGTGGCAGCGACGAATCCAATTATGAGTATAAGGTGAATCAGAATTTAAGATATGGGTCCTTATCTTATTATATATCATTGCTCCTAAAAAAAGATGCGGATTTTTATCGATGGAAAGAGATGTTTATCAAATGTGATTATGCCAAAAGGAATATTTTTCAAAGCATACAACACCCTTCAATAGAAATAATTCCATAAAAACCTGTTTACCTTTCTAACTCTTTCGGGATATAATAAAGTAAACCCTCGATTTTGAGGAATAGATTATTTAAACCGAAAGATTATGATGACCCTTGTTGTTTTGTTTTATATTTTTATGTGCTGGATAAGCAATTGGAATCTTCTTTGGCCGCTGAAAATGCTCATAGAGGGAGGTCTCGGAGACAAAGCTATTTCAATTGTTTGGGGAATTCTTCTTTTCTGTGCTTTATAAAACGGCCAACGGATTCTTAGGACTTCCGGAGAAACCTTGGGAACAATAAAGGTTCCCTTCTTAAAATAAAAAAATATGAATAGATTAAAATTGCAGTTTGATACAGATACCGGTCCGGGAAAGAAAGTATATATAGTAGAAGTCCCTTATAAAGATGGAATTGTGATTACAAGTGAATTTTGTCCCACTGAATTACTTTCGGGGAATGTTGATTTACTTGCAGCATTTAGAGGAGAACCACTCGATAAATTTATGGAGGACTGTAGAAAACAGGTTTTGGCGATGTCTAAAATCCAGGATTCCGGAACTCAAATCGATACGCATATTGGCGGATTAATGGCAGTGGTTATGGATCATCTTAGCCGAAACAAGACCATTACAATTGGTGAACTCTTGAAATATGTAGATTGTTTTTCTCTCCTTTTAAAAGGTGCTGGTTTTGATGAGAAAGAAATTTATAAGATTTATCCTCGAGTAATCCAAACGATAAAAGAGCTTTATTCAAATTATATCAGTTTTCAACAAGGGTCAAAAGAAGAAATATTTTAATTTTGCAGAAGAACCATATCAGCTAATATTATAATTAAGAGGTATGGGTTGGTGATCATTTTAAAATAAAAATGAAGACAAGTTTCTATTTCTTTTTGTGGATTATCATATATCCATTGTTGGGATTGCTCCATAATCCGTGGATTTACCAGAATTCTTTTATTGTGGCGCTTTTTGTGGTGTGGGGTTTATCATGGATTCTGAATAAAAATATGCCGGAGACCTTATCCTATGAAAGGATTACCGAAATGGCGTCAGTACTTGAGGAAGTATACACAGGGAATGTCAAAGCCTTTATGAATAGGTTGTCAAGAATGGTGACTGTAGAATTTATCACAGCGATCTATCTTGGAGTGGCGTTTGTTTTTGTATTGTTTTCAATGGTGAGGGGTAGTGCTGATGACTGGATAGCATTGCTGATATTCGGATTTTTTGCTTTCGGGGCTATTTCAAGAGCTGTGAAGCTCAACCGGGCTTATCAACAGATTCGCCATACTCCCACTAAAGAGGAATGTGCCGTAGTCGTAGAAGAAACATATAGAGTTGATTATACGGGCTACTATAACAATAGGGTTCACACCTCTGCAGAAGCTATGCTCCCGCCCCGGTCTATACATTTCAAGGCTTTCCAGATTTTTTCTTTGGTCATCGCAATTATCTGTGCTTTGTTCGGATTGTTCTATCTTATAATGTCGATTATCATCCTGGCAGAGAATCGTAGCGCCGAAGCAATTTCAGGTGGAATCATGTATTTCCTATATGGCTCATTGGCAGCTTATTTTGGAATAAAGGATTCGGTCTCCTGTATTAATTATTTCAAACGACGCAGTTAGACGATCTCTGCTTTACATCGACAAATCATTCTTAGTTAATTAGGTAAATACAGTTAACGTTCATATCGTCTATAACCGGGTCAACAATGACGGTAAATTGATAAAAGGAGACACCAATTATAATAAGTTAGTGGCCGTTACAAAGACCCTCACAAGCTATTATGGATTAAAGAAAGCCAATGCGAAAAGAAGTGTGAACGATGGAAAACTAAAAGGAAAAGACCTGAAAAATATAAGATTTTAAGGCTTGCGGAACGCTCATTGAGGTCAAATTCTACATGGAAATCCTTCATAGATGACATGAAAAAAGGTGGAGTCGAAGTGAAATTTTCAAGAGATTTCGGAGGAAAAATCAATGGAATTATCTTCACTTCGGGCTCGATTTCTTATGCCGGATTTAAGGTTGATCCTTCACTTTCCTACAATAAATTGGCTAATCTGATGGGGCAATTTGAGGTTCGATCTTCAGACGGCTTCTTTTTCATCGGGTCGTGTCATCTTTCATTTTGACACACCCCTTATTATTAATTTATAATATCACTAAAATAAGTTGTTGTCACAACGGGTTCTCCATAAACTAATCTGGTAAGATGAAATGTGGGAATATTATCATCATTTTCTGGCTCATCCACAATGAATAAATATTGCTCATCGTCAGTTTCGCAGTGATAAATCGTTTGAATCTTATCATAGATAGGTACAGAAGTATCCTCTTTGGAAGTAACTAATAAAATATGCATTTCATTTGTTCCTTCAAGATCTGCTATCATCACAGCTTGATCTGAGTAAGAAATAGAACATTTATTATCCATCATAGGGGTTGTCTCTTTTATTTCATGAAAATACTTATCTAAATATTTAGTTATGTAGGCTTTTGGATCATTTTCCCCAAAATATTTATCTGTCGAATAAACAGTTGGGAACATTTCTCGACGAGGCGTACTCATTGTTTCCTTTACTTGAATTATGTTTCCCGTCAAAATTGGAGGAATTGTAATGACGTATTTTTTCGTCATTATATCACCCTCTTTTACTTCAAATCTAATAATTTTATCTCCGGATTTATTAATAGAAGAACCATAATTGGAAATCGTGTATTTATTCTTACCTATTACTGATTTAATATCCAATGTTTGATTTAAGGTATCAAGTTCAAAAATAACTGTTTTATCATTAAAATCTGTCTTCCCAAAAGTGGGAGATAAAATATATGATTCTATGGTTCTAATTTTTAAAACCTCTGCATTACAAAAATTACAAAGATTCCAAAACAAAAAAAAAAGAATAAAAATTTTTTCATAAGTCTATTTGTAACAAGTGAAGGCATTTTAATTGGCTTTTATCCAACTTTTAATTCCTATTTTAGTAATTTCCTTCCATTCTGACCGGATTCAAGAATTGACATCTGATGAATGGCAATCTGATTCAATTTTATGAGTCTTTCAGGCTGTGGCATTCCCTGTTCTATGAAGACAGCATTGAGATTTTCCATATTGGAAAGACAGATCAATTCATTTATAGTGGCATAATCACGAATATTTCCTTTTAAACCGGAATGCTCATCTCTCCATTGTTTTGCTGTCTTTCCAAAGAGAGCCATATTCAAGACATCAGCTTCATTAGCATAAATTACACTAGCCTGTGCAGGTGTTATCTCTTTTGGGATCAGATTCTCTTTTATTGCATCGGTATGGATCAGATAATTTATTTTGGATAATTCTCTTTTTGCCGTCCAACCTAATAATTTTTGTTCTTCCTCTTTTAAACGCTGATATTCCTTTACTAACAACAGCTGGAACTTAGGACTTATCCACATTCCAAAATGATAAGCTATATCCCTATGTGCATAGGTGCCACCATAACGGCCTGCCTTTGATTTAATTCCAATTGCATTTGTTCTCTCTATCCAATTCTTGACGGATAAGACGAAGTTATTGCTTCCTGCTGTGTTTTTAATTGTACCGAATTCGGTACAATTAAAATCAGGATTATAAAGAATCTCCCACTCTCCAAGATATTCAAGAGTACTTTTAAGGCTAAGCCAACGAAAGATTATATGTTCCTGCATTTGACTTCGTGCCATGTCAGTCAGGCTTATATAATCCTCATCATTATATTTTACAATAGTTATATCAGTATTTTGAACATTTATCTTAGCCATTTGAGCATTTCTTTGGAATTTATGCAAATTTACAACTTTTCAATGAGATAAAAACCTCGATTGAAATAATTCCATCTGCTTAACTATTCCTGCCCTTTTATTCCCATTATTGTAAGAATCCGAAAATTTTCAATCTTGTTACTATTTTGTTACCTGCATCTTGTGGATTTAACACTATAGAAATGAATATCAATTTATTATAATTTATAAATTGGATATTAGCCTAATTCCCGGGACGTAAAAGTCGATACCTTTCACAATCGGGAAGATAAGCCTAAAATCATGGATTTTTTTGGCTCAAAGCAAGCTGAAAAAATGAGAATAATTGAAATAATTATAAAACTGTCCTAATTGAAATTTATATGGTACTCTACTAAACTTTCACTACGGAATAAGCCCTTTTTTAAGGATCTTTTTGATGTAAAACACCTCTCTCTTTATTTAAAATTTGAGTGGAAACTATATCATGATTCATTTCTTAAAGTCAAATGTCTTGAAACATATTTAAAGTCACAACGAGTAAAATTCGATATATCAATGACCCATCTGTCAATGGTTCTTTCTTTCTCCTGATCTCAAAATTTACGAATGGAAAGAGGAGAAAATCGGTTCAAGGAGGAACAACTTGAAACATTGGCAGCCCTCTATGGTGAGGATGTTTCCACTTATAAAGACATGCAGGATGTCGATTTATTATTAAAGAAAATCGGTTATAATGACACTCCTGAAAGAGCAGTCTATTTACTTGAAATGGCTTTAAAAGCCATAACGAAACCATCGTCCCATAACTCTCAGAGAGAAGATTCGTCGTCTTCAATTCATAGACCAATATTCAGCTTTAAGCCTATTTCAAAAGAAATACAGCATCAAAAATTGGCTGAAATAATTGAAAATATCCAGCTTCGTTATCAGCAGAACGATTTAAAAATGGCTGAGATCAGAGAGAAAATTGTCCCCATGGCAGATGCCCCTAACCCGACAAAAGCTAAACTTTGGCAACAATATCACCTTCTTGAAGACGAACAAATCTCCATTGACAGGCTAATCAACAAGATGAATAATCTTCTTTCAGAGATTAGCAAACCAAATTAAATTAGATATAAGACCTTCTATGGAGGGTTGAAATTCCCTTTTATAACTGTTCGAAAGATGCCTTAAAGCGAGAACAAACCAAGCCTGTATGTAAGCCGTGCGTGTGTATTTCGATGAAATCAAAGGCAGTTTCTCAAAGTTAATTCGACGCTACCCATCTAAAAGACTAAACCCCGAGGTTTGTTTTTCAACAGGGACACTCGGGGGATTCCATTGCAAAATTAGAAATAAATTCGTTGTTATTACATTCTAAACTTGATAATACTAATCTCATTTGTTGATTCAGATATTCCCTTGGTATCAGAAATGCCATACCAAATATTGTCTTTTGTAAATAGCTTT
>JAFLTR010000100.1 GCA_022509205.1 Muribaculaceae bacterium
TCGAGCGAGGCCATGATGCCCATGTCCTGCAACTCGGGCTTGGCGGGGTGGCCGTCGCAGTCGCAGTCGACGGACATATTATTCATGACGTTGATGTAGATGACGCGCCCTCTGAAGTAGTTGTGTACGGCCTGCGCCGCAGCGGCCATCGACTCGATGAATGCGTCCTGCGTGTTGCCTGCGGCCAGGTATTCGGGCGTCCATGCCAGTTTGGTGTCGGTGGTCTTGCCGGCAGTGTGGATATAGGCCTTGCCACCTGTGGAGGCCACGCCGATGCTGGCATTCTTCAGTACGCCGCCGAAACCGCCCATCTGATGACCCTTGAAGTGGGCGAGGTTAATCATGAAGTCATAGTTGGGCAGGTGCGAGCCTACGATGTTGTACTTCAGGTGACGCTGGTCTTTGACGGGGATACGGATTTCGCCGAACTCGTCCATCAGATCGACGGCGAAAATCGAGTCAAAACCGTGCTCGTGAATCGTCTCCCAGTGCTTCTTGGGGTCTTGTCGCGTG
>JAFLTR010000101.1:0-236 GCA_022509205.1 Muribaculaceae bacterium
AGGGATTGTCGTTGACGACGACGATGCCGTGGCGGCGGCCGAAGGCGACGATCTTGCCCAGCAGCTCGGCCGAGGCCTTCTTGCCCGTAGGCATGTGCGGATAGTTGACCCACATCAGCTTCACGTCGTCCACGCCCGGCAGGGCGTCGAGCGCCTCGAAGTCGGGCTCCCAGCCGTTCGCCTCGGTGAGGTCGTCGCGGATGATCTCGGCGCCGCAGAGGCGCGAGATGGACGTA
>JAFLTR010000101.1:246-511 GCA_022509205.1 Muribaculaceae bacterium
TGTCGCCGGGGTTGACCAGCGCCATCGTGACGTGCAGGATGCCTTCCTTGCTGCCGATCAGGGGCAGCACCTCGGTCTGCGCATCGAACGTGGCGCCGTACCACGTGCGGTAGAAGTCGGCCCACGCCTGGCGCAGCTCGGGCAGGCCCATGTAGGGCTGGTAGCCGTGGGCGTCGGCGCGGCGCGCATCGGCCACAAGGGCCTCGACGGTGGCCTCGGAGGGCATGAAGTCGGGGCCGCCGATGCCGAGGCTGATGACCTGCGG
>JAFLTR010000102.1 GCA_022509205.1 Muribaculaceae bacterium
CCGAGTATATGGACGACGAGTGCAAGACCATGCCGGCTATAGCACCCGTTAAACAGATTGGACTTGTGCTGCCACAACTCAAAGGTAAGTACTTCTATTGCAAGGGCACCGGCAAGCGCATGCGTGACCTCGCCCATGCACCTATGCAGAACGGAAGCATTATCCGCATCTGTGACGATTGCGCCTCTTACGAGGTTATTGCCGACGAGCCTGTCGTTCCAACCAGCGAGTTACCTACCCACTTGGCATTGCAGAACCACCTTTTGGAAACGGGTTCATGCTACAAGGCAACCTTGCACACCCATCCCATCGAGTTGGTGGCAATGAGCCATATCAAGCGCTTCCTCAAAGGCGACGAGATGACCCGCGTGCTATGGTCTATGATTCCGGAAACATTGGCATTTGCTCCGCTGGGCATTGGTATCGTGCCTTACGCACTGCCGTCGTCTGTAGCATTGGCTGAGGCAACGCTGGAGCAAATCAAGACACACGACGTGGTAATGTGGGAGAA
>JAFLTR010000103.1 GCA_022509205.1 Muribaculaceae bacterium
CCTTTGGTCTTGAACAATCCGCCATGACCCGTAATGCGGTCAACCTTGATTTTCTCTTCCTTGAACAGAATGTCGTTGCCAATCTTCAATACACCAACGGAGGCATACAGGTGAGCCCTCATAAAGTTGGCAAGATTGAACTTGTCGTTGGCTGAACGCACGAACAACGGACGACCTTCAGCAAGCCCCGTAACAGGCTCGCCAGAGATATAGTTGTAGGAAACCAATCCGCCACAATCAGCATCGCCCGTCAAGGCATTGTTATAGAGCTTGCCGAACACCTCGTTCATATCGACTGGTATGCCCAACAACTGCTGATACTCCTTGAAGAGGTTTACCCAAGCGTTGAGGTCGCTGGTGCAATTGTTGCAATGCACCATTGCCACCAAGCTGCCGTCAGGGGTAGTAACCATGTCAATCATTTCGTAAGGCTTCGTCAACGGCTTTTCAAGCACAATCATCGAGAATGAAGATGTACCTGCGCTGACATTGCCCGTGCGCTGCTTGA
>JAFLTR010000104.1 GCA_022509205.1 Muribaculaceae bacterium
ATCCTGCGGCATCGCATACGTTATGCGATACATCCGCGCCCAGATGGAAGGCGGCTGCGAAATGGGCTTCTACCCACAGCAAGCCAAGCAGATAGCCCTTCAGACCATGCAGGGTGCAGTCTCTCTGCTCAAAGCGACAGGCTGGCATCCCGAAGAAGCCATTGACAAAGTAACCACCCCGGGCGGAGTAACCATCAAGGGATTGAACGAACTCGACCACGCAGGCTTCAACTCTGCTGTCATACGTTCGCTCAAAGCAGGATTGAAGTAGACATCATGCCTGAATGTGGGACAACATGATGGGGTAGACTAAAAAAACTACCCTAAAACTTTGCAGATAACAAAAATATGCCTACCTTTGCACCGCATTTGCCCCGATGGCGGAATTGGTAGACGCGTTGGTCTCAAACACCAATGAAGCAATTCGTGCCGGTTCGATCCCGGCTCGGGGTACAGAACGATAAGAGGGAGAAAGTCCAACTTTCTCCCTCTTATCGTTTTT
>JAFLTR010000011.1 GCA_022509205.1 Muribaculaceae bacterium
CAGGGAATGTAAAGAGTATTGGAGTGGCAAACTTTTTAGATGAAACATTTATTGACCTCGTAAATAATTGCAGGATTATTCCCGTTGTAGATCAGATAGAGACACATGTTTTCCGTCAGCAGGTTCCGATGCAGAAAATGTTAGAAGAATATGATACTGTTCTTCAGTCATGGTCACCTTTGGCATGTGCCAGAGGAAACATTTTTGAAAATCCTGTATTGAAATCAATAGCAGAAAGACATGATAAAACAATAGCTCAAATCGCATTGAGATGGCTAATTCAAAGAGGAATACCTATCATTCCGAAAACCACTCATAAGGAAAGAATGGAAGAAAATATCAATATCCTGGATTTTGAACTTTCCAAAGGAGAAATGGAAGATATCAATAAACTGGAAAAAGGTAAAAGCCTTTTTAATTGGTGGTGATTAACTAAGGTAGATCTTAGTGTTTATAACTACAATGATATAATTTAAAGAGAGTTCTTAAATCGAACTCTCTTTAAATAACGAAATCTATAATAATAGACCTTTCCCCCACTGAGATCTTGATTGCAGTGGCTCACGGACCCGAAGGATGTCTTAAATAAAAAGGAATGACCAATCTTTTTGCTATCCACAAGAAGTACTTCCAGTGTTTGGTTAGCGACATCCCGCAACTTATATTGGCGAAATTTTGATAATTTTAAAAATTGCCTCGGATAAAACCTTTTCCATGACAACTCACACATGTTCCGGAACCATGACAAAGGCTACATTTCGACTTATAGTTGTTTACATGTCCGCTGCCGTTACAATGGCGACATCTGCCCGAGCCCGTACACCCACCACAAGTGGCTTTATGGCGGTCATAGTCGGAATTTGGAGTAGTATAAGATGGAACGCTCGGATATGTTGGATAAGTTGGAGTCCCATAATAGTTTGTAGAATTTCCGTTAGAAGTGTTAACCCTCACAAATACCCATTTTTGAGCTTTTGTTCCATTATTTTCCCATAGATGGATATTATTACCATTCTCTGTGGCGCTATTGTTCAAGTCAACAACAAAAGAATTATTGATAGCACTTCTAAGTAAATAAGTATTTTCGCCAACTTTATCCGGACGCCACAATTGTGCGTTTGTTCCGTTATATTCCCATAGGTGGATATTATTGCCGTTTTGAATCATACTTGAACTATTATCCAACACATAGTTTGGGTTGTTCATACTCCGAATTATAATATGTCCATTACGGTTCTCTACTTTCCATTTTTGGGCATCAGTGAAATTTTTCTTATAAATATGGATATTGTTACCGTTTTGCACAAGGCTTGAACTATTGTCAATGCAATAATCCGAATTGATGCTTGACTGAATAAAATAAACTCCATCGGGGATAATCTGAGCATTAACATTAGTCCACAATATGGGGCTGAACAGAATAAGAAACAGAAGACCTATCTTCCGAGATATCATTCTTGAGCTTGGATTAAGGTTCATTTTGAAAAATATATAAGCCGTGACCAACTCATTGTTGGAAAAATAATAATACAGGCAACCTACAATTGAGCGTTATGCACTTTCCATATAGCCTTTCAGTTACGATGGGTATTAGCCTTGTGCAAAGATAATTCTATTTTCTCAATTCTCAAAATTCTAACTAGATGACAATTTTTGAAAATATGTTGCCAAATATCTGAATGTCAGTGTTTTAATATTGTAAAAGTCCTTGAAAATCAGTAAATTTAAAGAAAAGTTTGACCGCTTTTTCTATGAGATTTACTCCCTCTAGGGATTGGGACAAAGTTAACCAAATCCTTCCTGTCTTGAAAGAACATTTCGGAAATAATGTCAACCTTGCTCGAATAAAATTTATGTCTCTTCTGCTTCATGCCCTAGTCATAGCCCAGACAGCGAGCCTTCATAAACTGACTAGCTTCATGCCCACAGAAATGGTTGATACAAATAAGACTTAAAAAAGCAAATGAAATGATAAAAAAGGGAGGAAAGAAAACTAACGACATTTATATGGAAGTTGGATTCAAGAACCGATCCCATTTCTCAACTGCCTATAAAAAACAATTCGGACATTCCCCGGCTTTATCATAATAAGAGCCTCACAGCAACAATTTTCCGTAGTCATATCAAGTGGAAATCTGTCTTTAGAATCGGAAATTATTGTTTATATTTTTGATGTAAAGTGTAATTTTATGGATAAAAAATTAGAAGAGTGTAAAACAATGAAGAACCCGCTGAAATTCAGCGGGTTTTGAGGTTATTAGCGGAAAGACAGGGATTCGAACCCTGGGTACCTGAAAGGTACAACGGTTTTCGAGACCGTCCCGATCGACCACTCCGGCATCTTTCCTGATCACAGGGTTTAATCCCTGTTTATCGTTGCAAAGGTAAGGAATTTTGATGAATTAGGGTAAATTTAGAATGAAGAAAATAGGATATGAAATGTGAGTCGGGAGTTTGATAATGTGACCGAGTGATTTATAGTTTTGAGGGGATTTATGGTTTTGTGTTATAGATAACCGGAATAAGAAGGCGTGTATTACCGGAAGAACCCCCAACTAAAAAACGATAAACCAAAAACAAAAAGACCAATGACTAAACAATAGGGGGAAAAGCATTGTTATAAAAGCGAAAAGTCAAGCTAAAAATCTTATAACCATGGAAACAGACAGATTCATCCCTTCTTCTCAATTGATTATAAATGCCGATAATTCAGCATTCCATATCCATGTGAAACCCGAGCAATTACGCGATAAAATCATAATGGTTGGCGACCCGGGTCGCGTTTCCATGGTGGCTTCATATTTCGACTCAATCGACTATGATGTGCAGTCTCGTGAATTTCATGCCGTGGCAGGAAAATATAAAGGTAAAGAACTGATGTGTATTTCTCACGGTATCGGTGCCGACAATATCGAGATAGTGATGACAGAACTTGATGCCCTCGCCAATATTGATTTTAAGACCCGTAAGGTTAGAAAAGAGAAAAGAGTGCTTGAACTCGTGAGACTGGGCACATCCGGATCCCTGCAATATGACCTAAAGATCGGAGATTTCGTGATAGCCAATCGCGGAATGGGATTTGACGGAATTCTCAATTTTTATGCCGACCGCGACTCGGTTTGCGACCTCGATTTTGAAAATAAATTCTGTGATTTCGTAAAATGGAATCCTCTTTGGGCAAGACCATACGTGGTGGCAGCCGATCGGGATTTGGTGGAACGTATCGGTCGTGATGATATGCTCCGGGGCAACACGATAGCTTCAGTAGGCTTCTATGCACCACAAGGTAGGGAAGTGAGGCTGAAACTCAAAGACCCGGGTCTTATCGGAAGAATCGAGGAATTCAGATATGAAGGTGAACCTATCACAAACTTTGAAATGGAATCCGCTTGTCTTCAGGGTATGGCCAGGCTTTTAGGGCATAAGGCGATGACAGTGTGCTGTATTATCGCACAGCGTCGCGAAGAAGACGCTAACACTGACTATAAACCATCAGTGGCTAAACTTGTGGAAACAGTGCTCGAAAGAATTTAAGGCTCCGCTATAATGGGTTGCCTGATTTTCAAGCTAATGAATAACGGTTGCCCGGATAACGCATTATGATGCCGTCGAATTCAAGCTCTGAAAGCAGAGCAAGAAGTTTTGAAGCTACGATGCCGGTGAGATGCACCAATTGGTCTATCTGCATCGGCTCGCTGCTATATTTCAATGTGTCATAAATTTTCTTGTTGTCTCCGGTCAGTTCCGGAAAAAGATTACGGCCGGAAGTATCGAGCGGCAGATTGAGAGGTTGCCAACCGGTCACCTCTATAAGATCTGCTGCACAGGTGACAAGATGTGCCTTGTTTTTTCGTATGAGCAGGTTACATCCTGAACTAAGGTCGTCGATGCTTCTTCCCGGTAAAGCCATGACATCCCTGTTATATAGAAAAGCGTAATTGGCTGTAGACATAGCCCCACCCTTTATATTGCTTTCAACCACAATCGTGACGTCTGAGAGGCCGGCCACGATGCGGTTGCGTGCGAGGAAGTTTGGCTTGAAAGGTTGCACACCGAATGGATATTCTGAGAGAATGGCACCCCCGGAGCGTATTATTTCTTTGGCAAGGTTCCTATTGGCAGCAGGATAGATCATATTGAGACCATGTGCCACCACTGCTACAGTTTTGAGATTCTTCTCCAAAGCTTTTCTGTGGGCTGCAGCATCTACTCCATAGGCAAGCCCACTGATAATCTCTACGTCAGGGAAATAATCACCGATTTCATCCACTATTCTGTTGCAGAAATCGAGTCCATAGGGGGTAGGTTTGCGAGTCCCAACTACTGCCACCATATAGTCAAGATCGAGCGGCGCCTCACCAAGTTTATAAAGAATTAAAGGTGGATCGGGCGTTTCTGCAAGCTGGGGAGGATAATCTTCGTCGAGTACGAACAGGGGAGTGATATTATGATTCTTAATCAGCGCAGCTTCATTTCGGGCAAGAGTGAGAGCCTCTTCACGAGCCATCTTGTCGAAATCATGGTTTTGCGGTATGCCGAGTCTGTTGACCAATTCCTTGGTTGGCAGAGTGAAGAATTCTTCAGGTGTAACCCCTCGCGACTCAAATTCGCGGAGAAGGTCGGCAGTCAACTTTCCCTTCAAAAAGGAGAAAGCCATTTTAAACACCATCTCGTCGGCTGCCATCAGTCAAGATATTTCTTGAAAAATTCAGCAATCTCATCGCCTTTGGAAAGCTTTCCATCCTTTAGGGCCACAATAGTCACAATGGATTTCACCACCGGCTCTCCGAAAGTTTCAGCTTTTCCTTCCGGCTTCTTGTAAATATCTTGATGGAAAATAAAACGCGGCCCCTTTCTCTCGATGTTAAGACAACTTAAGAAAGAGTCCCCGCTACGAAGAGGAGAATAATATTCCATTTCAAGTTTTCTAACCACAGCATCTATTCCCTTTTCATGCATTTCGATGAAAGGCATACCTGCAGCCCGGCAGAATTTATGGCGAGTATGTTCAAGATAATGAAGATAGTTAGCATTATTTACAATCTGCTCGCAATCGAGTTCATAATCGCGAACCTCCATCTCAATCGAAAAGCAATATGTTTTTAAGAGATCCATTATTAGGGTAAATATGAAAGATAGTTTAACAAAATTACATAAATTGGATAAATTCTCACGAATAGCTACAGTATAAATTATCGAAAGGGATAAAAAAGGAGGAGGATAAGACGGTATAAGATTCCGGCTCATCCTCCTTGAGTTATTTAATTGTCGTTTAACTTTTTATCTTATGATAGTCTTAACGGACTTGTTGCCCTGACGAATGATGTAAAGACCACCTTTTTCAGGATTCTGCACTTTCACACCCTGAAGATTATAGTAAACGGCAGGTGCATTGCTGTCAGCTTCAATACCTTCGATTCCGGCAGCCTCATAGCTTAGGATTACGCTATTATAGTTCATTTCGACAGTGCCCTTATAATCCTGAAGTTCACCTTTCACTACCACAGTGGCTCCCACCGCGAGATCATTTTCAGAAGTAAAGTCAGCGCCATCAAGTCCTTTGCCACTATAAATTCTCAGAGAATTGCTGTCTCCCTCCTTGTCGACGATTACATAGCTAATTGATTTGTAGTTTGCATCGTAACCCTCGATAGTTGAGATAATACCTTTTACGCTTGCTGTTCCTTGGTAGCCTTTGTTGACAAGTTCAATAGCCTCAGCCACAGTAATAATATCTGTTGGTGCACCCGGCACTTCAGGAGCATCTATACCTGTAGCATCATAGTCCAGGATTATTGTATCATCAGCAAATTCCGGAGTGTTCCCGTTAGCACCCTTGTAGAGGGTCAGTGTGCCTTGCACGGTTACTTTGGCACCCACGAGAAGATCATTCTTAGATTGGAAGGGATCCCCATTGAGGCCTTTGCCATAATAAACCTGAAGGGTAGTTGCATTTTCAGCTGTTGAATCGGCAATATAATAGCTGAGGCCACCACTGTTGCCGAGTTTATCAACAGAATAAACCACACCTGAAACTTTTGCCAAAACATCGGCACCGCCATTCTCAAGATATTCAACAGCAGCCGTTACGGAAGCAAACTCTTTAACCTCCTGAGGAGTCGCACTGAAATCTTCACCATAGATTACTTTTATAGTCTTTACCGCTTTATTGGCAGTTGCAGTGCAGACAAAAGTCACAGAGGCCTGATCGCCGCTCCATGAGGTGATATTTTGTTCAGTACCTTCCAATGCAAATGTAGCACCGCTTACAACTGTCCATTCTACACCTCTGACATTTGTTCCTTTTACACTTACAGTGAAGGATGGATTTCTCTTATAGTACTCGCGTAAGCCGTCGTTCCACATTCTCCAGCCGGTGCCATCTTTTGTAGTCTCACCATTTAATTCAATTGTGACATCACCCTGTGTGATTGTAGCCGGAGTTTCGATATAAGGGGTTTCGTTGCCTAAGTCTGCATCGTAAGGAGTCAGACCGTAAGAACTGGTTGTGAAGTCAAAGGTGACTTCAGTGGCATTTGCAGCCAAACTCAAAGCAGCTACTGCTGCGATTGAGAGTAAAAATTTTTTCATAGGCTTTATCAAATTTGGATGTTTCTTTATGATGCAAAATTACATTATTTCTCTGAATCTATAGAGAAACATCGTTGTTAAAAAATTAGCATTTATGGCAGAATCTAAATAAGCTCGGGCGAGTTAGTTTTGAGCTGTCAGAACGGGTTGAACCATAGGGAGTAAGGAATTCTTATAACTGTCAACCGATTCGCGTGTCAGTTCTATATCTACGAACTCACCCTGCGCGTCAGGCACCATAACATGATTCTCATCGATAAACTTAAGGAAATCTATCTTCTGATTACCATTAACAGCCAGGCTCCAAGTCTGCGACTCGATGTCGAATTCAAACGACATGCGGCTTCCGTCAGGCGACACAACATCATAACCTGTTTGAGAAGCCAGGATCTGATAGTTGCCGTGTTCGGTTTCAATCACTTGATTGTTGGAAGCCAAAGGTGTATTGCCACTCCAGAATTCTATGGAATTGATCACGAGGAGGTCGGCTGCTGCAGTCACTTCATATACCGGCAACACCCAGAAAGCAAAAAATACGAGCTCGTTTACAAATTTATTACTTACATTGCGGTTCCAGGTCAGCACTTTATTCGTGAGTGAAAAGCTGCCGATACATGACTGGAAAGATACTGAAGAGAGCAGGAGAAGAGCTACTGCCACAATAAGAGTCTTACGTTTCATAATATGAATATTTTAAGAGTTGTCAATTGTCAGATTTACTTTGTCAGGTCGGGAGATGTCAGATTGATTTCAGATAATCGTAAATGGAGGATACATGGTCGACGAAATCCACGGTTTCACGACCCCGGAAATAACCATGCTTCACCACGGGATCGTTGTAGTATTCTGGTCTTGATTTCATCAAAGCCGCCACTCCGACATTTCCGACCCATTTTTGTGGGTCGAGTCCCGTCTTCTCAGCCAGAGCCATGGCATCATAGATATGACCGAGTCCCGAATTATATGCGGCCACAATAAATTTCAATCTTTCCTCCGGATCCTCCACTTTACCGGCGAATGCGGCATCAAGCTTTGCAAGAATTCTTGCCGCCGCAAGGATATTATAGTCGGGATTGCCGAGTGAGGAGGAATCAATACCCACGGCATTTGCAGTGGCCGGCATCACCTGCATCAGACCGTAAGCCCCGAAACGTGATTCCACGGATGGGTTGAATCTTGATTCGCAGTAGGCTATTGCGGCCAGCAATTCCCAATCATATCGGGATGTAGGAGCATGCTTTTTGAAGAGAGCGTCATAATTTGAGACAGCGGCTCCTTTATGTAGGTTAAGTTTCTTGAAATATGAGAGATTCACATCAAAGTCTTCCGTGAGGGCCCTGTCGTAGTAACGTTTATAAATCTCTTTAACGAACTCGGGGGAGTGTGTGCGGTTTTCCCACCTGTCGATTTTTGCTGCAAGACTGTCGAGATGCAAGCCGACAGCCCAGGCTGCCGCCTGATCGGAACTTAGATTGAGGGAAAAATCGAGATCCGGGAAGGCATCCCTGTATAAGTTCGCAGTCTGGGAATCCACCACGGTGTATTCAGCTTTCCCTTCCTTCACCATCAGCATGAAATCTTCTATAGCCAGCGTATCGCTTTCTATAGGAATTATATTGATTCCTCCTCCCAGTTCATCGTTAAGATTGACCAGGCGATAATGAAATCTGGAATCCTTTTCAACCATGACATCTTTCCCGATAAGATCCGTGACATCATTTAAAGCTTGCGCTCCTTTCTTCTGGACAAGCACTTGTCTTGAAATCTCTTTATGCCCGCAATGTAGAACCTCGGAATTATATTCGGCGATGGAGGGCACCGGGTAAGCAGCAAGGTGAGCTTCGCCCGATTTCAAAGCTCCTATAAGTTCCTGAATATTGTTTAAGGTCTTAATTTCCAAAATCATCCCCTCATCTTCGGCAAACCGGCGGACATTCTCATAGTCTACCCCCATAATTTCACCTCGATAGTTGAAATAGGAAGTAGGGCCATATAACGTCACAACTTTTAGCGTGTCGATGTTGTTACCATGGTCGTTGCCGTTGCCATTGCCATTGCAACGGGTAAATACCGGGAACAGCGACAAGGCAATAACTATATAAAAGAGATGTCGATAAAAACGTCTAATCATTTATTCGTTGTAGAAATAAAGATTATTTCGCAGTTCTACGAAACCCTCTTGGCAAAGATACGAAAGATTTTTGGCAATAAGAGATTCATTTGCACCACAATTCAACTGAATGGATAAAAATCTTACTCCCTCGGGATGTTGTCGGAGGAAAGCAATGATATCATTAATAGATGTTTCCTCTTTTTTTCTATCATCATGCTTAGATTTTTTTCTCTCCCGACAAACGTCGCACTTACCACAATCACGGGCGTCATTTTCTCCAAAATACCGGAGCATTCTCACCACCCGGCAGGAAGCGTCGTTGTGGGAATAATCAATCACAGCCTCGACTCTATTCTGCATTATAGCCTTACGTTCCTCGTAAACAGTGGTCGGTATAATAAGTGATGACGTTTCCTCCCGGGCTGTAGGGAGATAAATAAGAGGAAGACCTGTGCGTGGCACAAAATGAATGATTTTCATTCTGTCTAATTCCAGGAGAGCGTCATATACATCTGAATTAGTCATTTTCAGATGGGTTGCAATCTCAGATTCCCGGATATATACGAAATCTGAGAAAAGTCCCGTGTAAAGCCTCAATGACATGGAAAGGACATCTTCTGTGGTGCGCCGGGAAAATTTCACATCATACAACTCTTCCCGCTGACAAAGAATCTTCATTCTTGACCTTTTTTCGGCATCCTCAATGAAGTGCATATATCCCGACTGTCCAAGGAGCCGCAATGATGAACGACATTCTTTCTCCTGTTTCTCAAACAAAGAACAAAACCGGTTGATGTCAAACTCTTTTACCATTTCATAACCTTCTCCTATCGACAGGTGAAGATTATTGCAGATCTGTTCGTAGGTGGTCTTGACAGTCTTACGTTCGGGAAAGGCCTCTGTGATCCTGCGATGCAAAACCCCCTTGTCTGACTTAGCTGTCAGGAGAACGGCAAAAGAAGGCATACCGTCACGGCCGGCCCTTCCTGCTTCCTGATAATATTCCTCAAGTGAGGGCGGAATGTCATAGTGGATCACAACTCTTACATCCGGTTTGTCGATTCCCATACCAAAAGCGTTCGTGGCAACCATTACCCTCACATTTCCCTGCATCCAGAGATTCTGACGCTCCTCTTTGATCTGATTGTCGAGTCCTGCATGGTAATATGTGGCCGAAATACCGGTGCTATCAAGGTAGTCGGCTATCTCTTTCGTGCGTTTGCGACTCCTGACATATACGATGGAGCTTCCGGATGTGCGAGAAAGGATATGGAAGATATCATGGATCTTCGTGTCGGATCTCCTCACCAGATAACTTATATTGTCACGTGTAAAACTCTTTTTGAAAAGATTTCGGCCATTGAAATCCAGTTGCTTCATTATATCCTCAGTTACCATCGGTGTTGCAGTGGCAGTGAGAGCGAGTATCGGAATATCAGGTTTTATCTTTCTGAGTTTACGGATATTTAGGTAAGAGGGTCGAAAATCATAACCCCATTGGGAGATACAGTGAGCCTCGTCGACAGTGATAAGGTTGACTTTGAGATTCGTCAGTTCCAGAAGGAATCGTTCATTCTGCAGTTTTTCGGGAGATATATATAGGAAACGTGCTTTACCGTTTACGATAAGTTCCCAGGCAATCCGGTTTTCTCGGGTTGTCATCCCTGAATGGAGATATGCAGCCTTTATGCGATGTCTGCGTAGATTGTCCACCTGGTCTTTCATCAGGGAAATCAGAGGAGTGACCACAACAGTAAGCCCTGAATCGAAGCAAAGGGATGGCACCTGGAAAGTTATGGATTTTCCTCCCCCGGTCGGCATAAGTCCAAGCGTGTCTTTCCCCTGCAACACCGAGCGGATTATCTCTTCCTGAAGAGGTCGGAATGAATCATATCCCCAATATTTTTTAAGGACAGCATGGATATCAGGGTCCTGAATAGCCATATTACGAGAAAAGGGCTCTAAGATTGTTGTGAGGGGCGGATATCGCGTATCATCAGCTGTATGGAATCGTTGCCGTCAAGATGGCGAGTGAGCTGGATAGTGTAGCAGATATCGATAGGCTTGTGGGAATGGATATGCTCGAAATAGGGAGCCATATTGAATGCGATAGCATTTAGTACCCGGCTTGTGCTGTTGTCTTCCAGTTCCAGTTTTATATGTTCGAGATTTTTACCTACAAGACGGCTGGTGCCGAAATCGAAGACATTCTTTGTGCAGAACACCGGATTCTGATTGCCCGGACCCACGGGATTGAATTTCTTCAGGAAAGATATGAGGGTAGGAGTGATGTCGGCAAATTCTATAATTGCATCAATCTCCGTCATCGGCTGCAACTGATTGGGCTTTATATTTTTTGCCACATATTCTTCAAACCTTTTTCTGAATTCCGGGATGTTTTCTTCCTTGAGCGACAATCCCACAGCATAAGGATGTCCACCGAAATTCTGGAGGAGGTCTCTCATGGAATTAATGGCGGAATAGATGTCAAACCCCTGAACGGAACGGGAAGAACCCGTGGCCAAACCATTGGAACAGGTAAGCACTACAGCGGGTCTGTAATAGAGTTCAGTGAGACGCGAGGCCACTATACCGATGATGCCTTTATGCCAGTCTTTGTTGTAGATGACGATTGATTTCTTTCCCTGGACGATATTGACGTTTTTGGATATGATATCGTTGGCTTCCTCGGTAATTTTCTTGTCAAGTTCCTTTCGGTCCCTATTGTATTGATCGATATCTTTTCCTTTCTCGTATGCTTCATGAAGGTCGCGGCAAACGAGAAGGTCTACTGCCTCGACACCGCTTTGCATTCTTCCGGAGGCATTGATTCGGGGACCGATCTTGAAAATGACGTCGCTGATGGTGATATCCTTATTGGTGAGCTTGCAGAGGCGGATTATGCTTCGTAGTCCAAGATTCGGGTTTGAATTAAGCCGTTTAAGACCATGATATGCCATCACTCGGTTTTCCCCGGTTATGGGGACAATATCAGCGGCAATGCTTACGGCTACCAGGTCGAGCAAAGATTCCAGTTCGTTGTGGTTTGAAAGCCCGTTGCTCTGTGCGAAGGCCTGCATGAATTTAAACCCGACTCCACATCCTGAAAGGTGTTTCTCCGGGTAATTTGAGCCCGGCATCTTAGGATTGAGGATAGCTACGGCATCGGGCAAAACCTCGTCGGGCATGTGATGGTCGCAGATAATGAAATCTATACCCTTTTCCTTGGCATAGGCGATCTCATTGATTGCCTTGATGCCGCAGTCGAGCACAATAACTAGCTTCACATTATTTTCGGCAGCGTAGTCGATACTTTTCATCGAAATTCCGTAGCCTTCCTCATATCGGGTGGGGATATAATATTCGATGTTGCTGTAATAGTTCTGCAGGTACTTATATACGAGCGCCACAGCCGTTGTGCCGTCAACGTCATAATCGCCATATACCATTATTCTCTCCTTGGCGCCCATAGCTTTGTTGAGACGGTTAACGGCCTTATCCATGTCGGACATAAGGAAGGGGTCGTGAAGGTCGGAGATAGAGGGGGCAAAGAAGGATGCTGCCTCTTGCGGAGTTTCAACCCCTCTGCGGATAAGAAGTTCGGCCACAGTAGGATCGTCGCCACACTGAGACAGCATGGTCTGCGCTTTCTCCTTCTGTTGCGGAGTGAGGGGTTGATAATTCAATTTCACGGTCATGGCAATTAAATACGGCCCGGGAATATCCCGCTATATCTGCAAAAATAATGAAAAATCCCTTTATTGGCAAATGCAGACAAAGGGAAATTCAGAAAGCTTTTAGTTCCTGATAGAGGCGATGGACGGGCAAACCCATGACGTTGTAGAAACTGCCTTCGATTTTGGCTACTGCCACGGCTCCGATCCATTCCTGGATGCCGTAGGCTCCGGCTTTATCGTAGGGAGAGTAGTTGTCGACATAATAACGGATCTCTTCATCTGTGAGGGGAGCAAAAGTCACCAGTGACTCTGAGGAGAAAGATCTCCGTTTCTCTTTGGTGGCAATTGTCACACCGGTAGTGACCTTATGGGTCTTACCGGAAAGGAATCTTAGCATATCGAAAGCTCCTTCTTCTCCATGGGGCTTGCCGAGAATTTTTCCATCGCAGATCACGACCGTATCAGCCGTAATTATTAATTCCTCTTCGGAGATACGTTTCAGGAAGGCATCAGCTTTTTTATTTGAGATATATTCCGACACCTCTTCGGGCCTGAGGTCGGCAGGATAGCTTTCATCGATTCCGTCGATTGTGACAACAGTAAAAGGCAACCTCAACATTCCAAGGATTTCTCTGCGTCGCGGAGATTTGCTGGCAAGTAGTATTTTATAGTCTTTAGAGAGATTTAGCATGGGATATGTATTTAGAGATGATGGAATAGATTTCTTGAAGTTCGGGATATTGCTCAAGCATTTGAAGATGCTTTTCCATTACCTTTGAGTCGCCCCTTACGGCCGGTCCCGTCTGGGCCGTTTTCGGGGAGATTCTTTCAAGCTTTCCGACTGTCTGTTTAAGCAGAGGGAAGAGGGTGGAGAAATCAAGACCGTAGTCTCTTATAATCTCTTCAGCTATGCCTGCCATTGCATTGGTGAAATTACAGGCGAAGACGGCAGCCAGGTGCAATTTCTTTCTTTCCTCCGAACCGGCTTTCCTGACATTGTCGGAAATGAGCAAGGCTAATTCTTTAAGCCGTGAATTTGAAAAGTCATCTGAGGCCTCTATGAAAATCGGCAAGCCGGAATAGTCCATTTCGCAATCTTTAGTAAAGGTCTGAAGGGGGTAGAACACTCCGGAATGTTTGAATCTATCCTTCAGGACATCGAGGGGTACCGATCCGGCCGTGTGGGCCACCACAGCTTCCGTCTGCGGGATTTTTTCAGCCACTTGGGTAATGGCATTATCTGCAACAGCGATAATTATTATTTCGGATTCTGGCGGAAGTTCTTCAATCTTATGGGGGTTGACCAGACCTACCTTAACCTTTCCTTTCAGAGCCTTGAAAAGATGAGTGGCGACGTTTCCTCGTCCTATAATCGAAATCATCTGATTTTAATTTGGCATTATATTATGGGATAATTTGCATAAGTCCCCAAAATTCAACTTCACCGTGTTTGAAAAGGGACCGGATCAGTTTAAAGATGGGTCTTTTTGAGCGTATTCAAGTTATATTGCGTACGTTGCAGAAAGAGGGGAAAATCAGGGATACCGACAAGTCCCATAGTCATTCTTAGATTGATCTCCACGCAAGGATTTATATTCCCCTCTCTGTCTGCGAGCATGTCGATGCCCAGAGGTCCCTCATAGGTGGGAGATATAAGACGGCTAATTATATCGGCTTGTCGAGCGACGATTGAATTATTGAAATCCGGCACCTTGGTCATTATCATTTTCAGTAAATTATCTTGTGAGTCCACCACATTCTCATGATACTTTCCTCTTGAAGAAGCCTTGAAAACAGAATAACCCATAAATTTCACTTCAGAATTTTCTACCCACCATTCCGTGGCGAAATCGAAGGCCTTGTCCCAAGCCGGTTCCGCAATAAGGCTTCCCTGTTTCTTTATAACTCCATGGCACCATTCCAACAGACCTTTTCTTGCGATGTGGCGCGATGAAATGATTCCTCTGCCTGATGAACTCCATGGGGCTTTGAAGAATGACGCAGGAAATCTTTCAAGGAATAAGGGAATCTCCTCCTCGTGGAAGATCTCGCGAGGCAATAATCTTGGAGACTCCCCGGATTCTTCGGCCATCAAAATTTTAAAATCAATTGATAAACGCCTATGCGAAAGGCGCCGGATTTCATCGATAAAACTGAGGTCGGGAAGCAGATCTTTATTAATCCCTGCATCAAGGAGAAAATTCCTGATATAATGATCCCAACCCCATGGAATTACGCGGAAAATATCATTTCCGATATGTTTAAGTTTCTCGGGATGAATAATAGACAATTTCTTTGCCCGACAAATTTCGATAAAAGGGGATGAGTCAAACCCGGAAGGAGAAAAGTCGGCCGGAAGAAGAATAAAATCGCTGTTGCCGGCATATATAGCAGGCAACAGCGCAAGATCTCTTTTAAGTTTACTGACTTCGGCCGGAGGAGTGTATGCATTGTTGCCTACAGCCAGGGCCAGGTCGTGTTCCGGATTAAAAACGAAAAGCGTTTTTTTGGGAAAGTCCATCTCTATGAGACTACGACAAACGTGTGTCTCTGTCAATCGCCTAAACGGTCTTTTTCTTTTGCGGGATTCGCAAAGTAGAGTTTATGCTCAAGGTATTCCTGAGTGGCGATAAGAGTAGGTTTCGGCAACTTTTCGTAGAATTTTGATATTTCTATCTGTTCTCTGTTTTCCGAAACTTCCTCAAGGTTGTCGGAAGAGGCGAATTCCTGGAGCTTTTTTTCAAGCTCTTTTTTCATTTCTACAGCAATCTGGTTTGCACGTTTGCCGATAATGCACACTGTTTCATAGACATTTCCGGTCTGTTCGGCCATTTCGATCATATCCCTTGTGACAGTGTTGAGGGGAGCGTTAGTCTTCTTGTAATCCACGGTTATATGGTTGTTGTTAAAGTTTTTAAAGTTATAATGTTTAGATAGCTATGAGAATTATTCAGCGGCGTGTCGGCGAGCAATTTCATAAATATTGTCGGCCTCTTTCCGGTTTTTGGTGTTGGGATAGTTGTTGGTGTAAGAGAAATATTCATCCACCACATCCCTGTATCTGTCAGCCTTTTTCTCATCTACGCTCAGTCTTGCCTGCTGATATTTCGATTTTAGAATAAGGAGTTCGAAATCTTCGCGATATTTGGAGATGGGGAAATCCTTCAGGGCATTTTGAGCTGTTATGATAGCTGCGTTATAATTGTTGCCCATGAAATTTCCGAGGTTATAATAAAGCTGCGCGTTCTGCAATTCCTTGAGTGTAAGCTTGTCTCTCATCTCGTTGATGGCATTCTGTGCGATAGATACCCGGTCGCTGTCGGGATAATAGTCTATAAAGCCCTGCAGTTCCTCTATGGCTTTCTTAGTAGGGGTCTGATCAAGTTGGGGATCAGGGGAGTCGAGATAGTAGCCGTAGCCGGAATAGAAACGAGCAAGTTCTGTGAATTTCCCACGTGGATAGCGTGAGTAGTAAGTTCTGAAATAAAGGCTTGAATTCAGATAATCTTTATTTTCGAAATTAGCCATTGCAAGCAAGAACAAAGCTTCCTCACCGTTGGCTGTGCCTCGCAAAGGGGTGTAGATTGTTTCGAGCACCGTGGCAGCCTGAGTGAATCGCCGGTCGTCGAAAGCTCGTTTTGCGAAATCGTATTTATAGTCTACATCCCTGCTTTTCAGAACCTTGTTGTATTCCCCACAAGAACAGAGGATAAAAAACAAAGAGAGGTATATGAGGAACTTATACATTCGAAATAGTCTATTTGGGGTGCAAAGTTAATTAAAAAATAGGGAATACGCAATTTGAAAATGTGAAAGTTGCGGTTTAGAATTCAGGAGTGGAGACAGAGAAAACAAATACATAGAGTAGCCGGTTACGACTAAAAGGAAAAAATATGGTATATTTCTCTCTGATTGTGGAAAAATCGCTAATTTTGGGATATGAATTCGAATTTCAAGTTAGGAAATCACCCTGTGCTGGCAAATATCTTGATAATTTGTCTTGTGGCGTTGTTGGGATTGGTGATATTGTTTTTATGGCTTAATATTTTTACCCGTCACGGAGATTGGGAAACTGTGCCGGAAGTAGAGAATATGTCGTTTACAAATGCGATCAACACATTACATTCCAAAGGTTTCCGCACTGATATCAGGGATTCCGTCTATAACGAAGAGATCACTCCGGGGTTTGTGGTGGAGCAATTTCCCAAGCCGGGGTCTAAGGTGAAACCCGGAAGAAAGATATTCTTATATATCAACGCCGTGCACCCGCGGGAATTAATAATCGACACTGACAACAGTATTCCAGGGGAGGCTCTGAAAGGCTATTCCTTACGCCAGGGGATGGCTAAACTTGAAGAATTAGGGTTCAGAAAAGTCAATGTTGTGACGGTACCCGGCGACAACGATAGGATAATCCGGTTGACAGCTAACGGTCGCACGGTGTCTAAAATGGAGAAAGTGCCGGTCAATGCGTTGATAACGGTAGAGGTTTACGACGGGCAGTTGAACCGAGTGACAGATTCTCTTTTAGAGGAGGAATATCTCCAATATGTCACAGAGGTGGAGGATGGCAACATCCCGCTTGATTATCCTGAAAATAATGATGATGAACCGGCATTTGTGCAATGACATCGGATGAAGATATCATAAAGGGAGAGGAAAGGGAGGAAGAAACCATAGAGGAACCCTCCTATATTTCCGAAGACGGAAGAGAGCTATATGAACATTTCCGGTTTGTAGCAGATAAAGGCCAGACTCCTATCCGTGTGGACAAGTTTCTGGTTGACAGAATGGAAAAGACTTCCCGCAACCGGATACAGCAAGCTGCGGATGCTGGATGTATAATCGTCAACGGTAAAGCCACCAAGTCGAGCTATAAAGTGAAGCCGGGAGATGTGGTGAGTATCGTGATGGATCGTCCGCGATATGAACTTGAAATAATCCCGGAAGATATTCCTTTAGACATCGTGTATGAGGATGCCGATCTGCTTGTGGTGAACAAACCGGCCGGTCTCGTGGTACACCCCGGACATGGGAACTATAGCGGCACGCTGGTGAATGCACTGGCATGGCATTTTAAAGATAATCCCGATTATGATGTCAACGATCCGAGAATGGGTCTCGTGCACAGAATAGACAAAGATACAAGCGGACTGTTGGTTGTGGCGAAAACGCCGGAAGCCAAGACAGATCTGGGACTCCAGTTCTTTAACAAAACCACACGGCGCGAATATGTGGCAATGATATGGGGAGAATTCCCCGAAAAGAAAGGTACAATCATTGGAGATATAGCCAGAAACCCCAAAAACAAGTTGCAGATGGCCGTGATGACGGAGCCCGGTATCGGGAAGCATGCAGTGACCCACTATGAAGAGATAGAAAGTTTCGGATATGTATCCTTGGTGAAATGCCGACTTGAAACAGGCAGAACCCATCAGATCAGGGTGCACATGAAATATAAGGGCCATCCTCTTTTTAATGATGAGAGATATGGAGGAGAGCAAATACTGAGAGGCACTACCTATGCCAAATACCGTCAGTTTGTGGCTAACTGTATGGATGTTTGTCCGCGTCAGGCTTTACACGCCAGGACTTTAGGCTTCCGTCATCCACGCACCGGTGAGGAGATGAACTTTGAGGCTCCTATACCGGAAGATATGTCTGCCCTGATTGATAAATGGAGGGATTGGACTTCGGCGTCAGTGTGATTCAAAACGTTACAGATTGTTGATTTCATAAGGAATCTGACAATAATCCGTGATAACTGCGAAATGCTGAAATTATACCATTGCAAAAATGGGATAAATGGATTAAAAGCATTAAATTTGCCGGGTATAGCATAAAAAGTATGCTTTAGGTATGAAAGAGCAAGACTACGATTTCAGTGATATAGCCCCTTATTCCGATGCGGAGTTTCATTCAAGGATGGAAAAACTCGTTAAGGAACCGGGCTTTCATCATGTCATAAATTACACTATGCCGCCTCAGGATGTGCCCCCGTTAATCGAGGAGCTTCTGAAGATCGACAACACTTATGATTTCCAGCATCAAGTGATGTTTCCTTTCCTGGAGATGCTTGCGAAGACCACAACGTCGGGAATCTCGCTCGGCGGAGTGAAATATCTGAATTCCACTACCAATTATACATTCATCACCAATCATCGCGACATTGTGCTCGATGCCTCATTCCTAAACCTTGCTTTTCTAAGAAAAGGTTTACCCACTTCGGAGGTAGCTATCGGCAACAATCTCTTGATTTTTGATTGGATCACAGATCTTGTCAGGCTCAACAAGAGCTTTATAGTGAAACGCAACACCGGTCTGCGTGAAGGTTTGCTTGCGGCCAAGAAATTATCGGCCTATATCCACCATTGTATACTCGACAAACGTGAGTCTGTCTGGATCGCCCAGAGGGAAGGACGTTCAAAAGACAGCAGTGACAAGACACAGGAGTCTCTTCTCAAGATGCTGGCGATGTCGGGCGAAGGGGGATTTATCGACAGGCTTAAAGAGATAAACCTCATGCCGGTCTCCATCAGTTATGAATTTGACCCTAACGATTATCTGAAAGCCCGTGAATTTTTGTTGAGGAAGAGAGATCCTGACTTCAAGAAGAGTCAACGAGACGACCTTTTCTCAATGGAAACGGGATTGTTGCAATTCAAGGGGAAGGTGCATTTCCAACTAACACCGCGTATCAATACCAAACTTGACGAGATAGGCGAATTCGGCGACAATAATAGGGCTGCACATCATGTCGGCTGTCTTATAGACCAGGCTATCCATAGAAGCTACATGATTTTCGAGATAAATTACGTGGCCTTCGATATCCTTCATTCCACAGAACGCTTTGCTGCAAAATACACTCCCGAGAAGAAGGAGGAGACAATCCAATATATGAATAGCCAGCTTGATAAGGTAGATCTCAAGGATATCACTCCGGAGGAACGTGAATATATGTGGCAGATGATGTTAATAATGTATGCGAATCCATTGAAAAACAAGTTGAAGGCATTGCTTGGCGGCATAGAGTGATCAAAAAGAGATTAAAGGTTATAACCTAGTGAAAGATGCGTCTACCTGTTTTATCAATAGTTTTCCTTTTTATATTCTCATTTCTGATCGATCTCTACATCAGCTATGATGTAAAACAGATCTGGAAAAAGAGAGGGGCGCGCATCTATTGGGTCAGCAGTATTCTTTGCTATTCTATTCTTATCGTGGCTATATCATTACCGAGGCGAGAGGCCGATGCGAGCCTTTCAGCCATAATGTGGCTACTCTATACCTATCTGACCATCTATTTCGGAAAGCTCTTTTATTTCGTTTGCTCACTGATAGGCAGATTAACCGGATTTTGTTTCAAAATTAAGGGAGGGATATATCCTTTCCGGTTGGCGGGAATCTTTTTCGGACTTCTCCTTATGGCGATTATGTGGATAGGCGTGGGCTATACACGTCATCATATTATAGTGACTCATGAGGATTTCTACTCCTCGAGGGTGCCTGAATCCTTTGACGGTTATCGTATCGTGCAGCTAAGCGACCTTCATGTAGGCACCTGGGGAAAAGATACGACTTTCCTGAAAAATCTTGTAGACACAGTAAACGGGTTACATCCGGATCTGATCGTTTTCACCGGAGACCTTGTCAACCGAGAGAGCAATGAACTGGCACCCTTCACAGGTGTGCTATCCGATCTGAAAGCCAAGGATGGAGTTTATTCTATTCTTGGCAACCATGATTATGGGGATTATGTAGACTGGCCCTCTCCCTCGGAAAAGGAGAATAATCTACTCCGGCTTAAGGAATACCAGCGCAAGATGGGTTGGAGAATGCTCAATAATGAGAGTGTCATAATCCGTAACGGACAAGACAGTCTGCTTCTCATAGGAGTGGAAAACTGGGGTGAGCCACCTTTCCCTAAATATGGAGATCTTGAAAGGTCCCTGCCTTCCGGACGTGATGAGCAAAACCACCAAAACGACAGCACATTCAAACTGTTGTTGAGTCATAACCCTGAGCATTGGAATCAGGAGGTGTCGAAAAGCACTAATATAGATCTGACACTTTCGGGACACACACATGCCATGCAGACGATGATAACGATAGGGAACTGGAAATGGTCGCCCGCCCAATATCGTTATCAGCAATGGGGAGGACGTTACGACCGGGAGAATAATAATGGAGAACCAACATCAATATATGTCAATATCGGTGCCGGTCAGGTCGGAATGCCGGCACGTCTTTTGTCTGCTTATCCTGAAGTGACCGTATTTACTCTGAAAAGATAAAACCACTTTAATATCCACTCCGAAAAGATAATCATCCATGGTGTCAGTTGTTTTAAGTATTGGTTCTAATTGTGGCGACCGGAAATCATTGGTTAGCCGATCCATTGAGTGGCTCAAGGATTTACTGATGGATGTGAGGTGCTCCGAAATTTATGAAACAGATGGTGTTGGTGGTAATGGTAAATCCTATATGAACGCAGTGCTGAAAGGTTTTTATGAAAGATCCGGGATGGATCTGAATGACAGGATTAAAGAGAAAGAGCGGGAACTGGGACGCAATTCGGAATGTAGGGAAAGAGGAGATGTGCCGATAGATATCGATATAGTGATGTGCGACGGGACCATCTGGAAAGAATGGGACTTCCGACAGAAATTTTTCAGGATAGGTTACTCACAAATAGAGCCTGGGTCCTGAACTTAAAAATTGATTCCGAAATTTTTCCGATTCCTTAACATGAGTTGTATCAGCAGGAAGTGTAAAGGGGCAGACCTTTGGGGAAAGTTAATATTTAGATGCTTTATAGTAAAGGTAGAGCCCTATTATGAGATAAATCGCATTGGGAATCTGCATGGCTATAAAGGGTGTGGTAGCTCCCGATATAGCAAAAGAACTTGTTATAGAACTGAAAAGGATATAGCTGAAACTAAGACCCAGTCCGATTCCAATATTTAGACCCATACCACCTTTCACTTTTCTGGATGAGAGCGACATCCCAATAAGCGTCAGGATAAAAGCAGCGGCTATAGAGGCGTATCTGCCCTCTTTTTCGATTTCAAAAGCCTTTATGTTGGCCACCCCTCGCATCTTTTGTTTCCGGATATATTCCGTCAGCTGAGGAGTGGTGAGAGTCTCCTCATCATTTGCGGAGATCATGAAATCACGAGGCTCGAATGGGATTATGGTGTCAAGGTTTCTGCCATGAATGATAGTCTCGTTCATACCGTCGAAAGTACGGGTCATGTAGTCATTAAGAATCCAATGATACATTCGAGTTGTGTCATAGCGTGCTGTATTGGCAGTAGTACGGGAAATCAGCCTTTTCCCCTCAAACTGATATAGTGAGAAACGATAGCCGGTTTTGTTGCGGTCTTCAAATCTTCCGAAATAGGCCACTACATCAGGTGATATCTTTAGCTGTATATTTGTGTTTTGCTCCACCTTTTTGTTTCTCACATATTTGTTGGTGTAGTCGATACGCTTCTGGTTGGTGGGAGGTACCAGATAATTTTCCGCCACAAAAGTGAGGGCAGCGATTACAGCGGCACCTATCATGTAAGGGCGCAGGAGCCTGTGGAAACTCACTCCGCTTGAGAGGATGGCAATTATCTCTGAATTCGATGCAAGTTTAGTGGTGAAAAATATTACTGAAATAAAAACGAAAAGAGGGGAGAGTTGCAGAGCAAAATAGGGGAGAAAAGAGAGGAAATAATCGAAAATTGTCTCGTTGATTGGCGCAGTTAGGAAAGCATCGAGTTTCTCAGTTACGTCAAACATCGCTATTATAGCGAGGAAAAGGACCGTGGAAAGAAAAAATGTGCCGAGAAATTTTTTAAGTATATATAAATCAAGGATGTAGAGCTTGAAGGGATTCTTCAATCTCCACTTGGGCATTTTCGCAGCCCAAAGGGATATTTTTAATTTATCCTTGATCACTCTTTATACTCTTAAAACTCCTGAATTCAGACTATAATCTATGGGTTACTTTTTCGATCATATCAGTTTTCCAGTCTTTGAAATCTCCGGCGATTATATGACGGCGTGCTTCTCTTACAAGCCAAAGATAGAAGCCGAGGTTGTGGATAGAGGCGATTTGCATGGCCAGGAGTTCTCCGCTAACGAAAAGATGGCGGAGATAAGCTTTTGAATAAACATGATCTACCCATGTCTCACCTTCGGGGTCTAGCGGAGAAAAATCATCTGCCCATTTCCGGTTTTTCATATTCATGATCCCCCGGGAGGTAAAAAGCATACCGTTTCTACCATTGCGTGTCGGCATGACACAATCCATCATATCTATTCCCCGATCGATGGCCTCCAGAATATTTGCCGGCGTTCCAACTCCCATAAGGTATCTGGGTTTATCTTTTGGCAAAATCTCATTGACAACTTCTATCATCTCATACATTTTCTCAGCCGGTTCACCGACGGCGAGCCCACCGATAGCATTCCCTTCGGCTCCCAATGAGGCAACATGCATGGCGGCTTCCCTCCGGAGGTCGGGATATACGCAACCTTGCACAATCGGGAAAAAGGCCTGGGAATGACCATAGAGGGGTTTTGTGTCGTTAAAATGTTTCCACCCTCTTTCCAGCCAGCCTTTTGTAAGGTCGAGCGATTTTCTGGCATAGGAGTAGTCGGAGGTGCCCGGCGCACATTCATCCAAAGCCATCATTATGTCTGATCCTATCACCCTTTGAGTGTCTACGACATTTTCGGGAGTGAAAAGATGACGTGAACCATCTATGTGGCTTTGAAATCTGGCACCCTCCTCACTTAATTTTCTGCATCCGGCCAGTGAGAAGACTTGAAAACCACCGGAATCTGTGAGAATAGGACGATCCCACCCGATAAATTTATGAAGGCCTCCGGCGCGACTGAGAATATCGAGACCCGGACGCAAATAAAGATGATATGTGTTGCCAAGTATTATTTTGGCATCGATATCATCCTTCAATTCACGCTGATGCACCCCTTTGACACTTCCGACAGTGCCTACCGGCATAAATATGGGTGTCGGGATTGGTCCATGGTCGGTGATAATTTCCCCGGCACGGGCTTCCGTGCCGGGGGAAGTGGCTTCTAATATGAATTGCACTTTTTATTTCTTATAAGTGTAGTCAACTTCCGGTTTAGTATTGAGATAAGAGGGCATCACCATTCCGCTTGAAGCTCCGATATAAGTGGGATCGGAGATATAGAAAGTCTTACCCTCGCTTTGGTAGGAAACCCCGTTCTTTGGATTCTTGAGAGTCACCGTGGCCGCTTCATGTCCAGGGAAAGAAACCAGTTGGGCGTCTCTGCCTAAAGCATTATAAAGGAAGTAGGTATAGAAGATAGCTCTGTCTTCACAGTCATTTTTCGGATAGAAGAGTGTTTCTTCAAGGAAATACGGTTTTTCAAATCCGTGATAATCGTCATCAGTGGCATACTGGAAAGCGTTCTGAGTGAAGTGCAGGAGTGCTTCCACGCCCTCGTCGCCGTCCATTCCTCCGAGTTGGTCTTTTACTTGTTGCACAAGTTTCTTACGTAATTCGGGCTGAATGTTAGAGATCGCATAGTCGCCCATTGGCATCTGCGGATATCTGTAAAGGATTGGAATAAGATTCTCGTTCATTTCTCCGGTGAGATGTAGCGGACCATATTCCAGATCGAATTTCTTCGGTTTGTTGGGTAAGTTAAGTTCTCCGAGCACGAGATCGAAAGTATTTCCCGGGTCTACATCAGAAGGCAGCTGGCAGGTCATCACCTTTTCCTGAAAGATTGTAGATACATCTTTGCCTTCCGGGGGGAAGATATAATATTTCTTACCGTTGAGCGACAAATAGCTTTTCCCGTAGACAGTCTGCTTGAAGGGTATCAACACAAGAGGACTCCCCTTGGTTGTGACAGCGATACGGGCGTCATATCCCAAATTCACAAGCAAATAATGCACTAACGACATCCTGGAGGAGTTGCTTGCATTGGGGAATTTAGCATTAACGTAGCTTTCGAGATACTTATATGTGAGATAATCATTGAGACCTATATTCTGAATCTGTTTTTTGATAGAGGGGAGGAGTTTCTCACCAACTTTATCAGCTTCAAGGTTCTTCCATTGGTTAGCGAAATCTGTAGGGTTAGCAAGATTGTTGGCAATCTTGTAATCGATGTCTATAAGTTCCACCGGCACGTCATAGAAAGCGAATTGGAAATTATTGCTTTTCCCAGCCGATGGGAAAGAGGGACTCGGAGGGGTGGATGGAGAAGAGGGGGTAGTCGGAGTGCTTGGAGTCTTAGGCACAGAAGGTTTAGGTTCGGGCTTGACTTCGGGTTTAGGTTCGGGCTTAACTTCAGGCTTTGGCTCCGGTTTGACTTCGGGTTTAGGTTCGGGCTTAGCTTCAGGTTTTGGCTCCGGTTTCACTTCCGGTTTAGTTTGGGGCTCCGGAGTATTTTCAGCCAAGGGCTCCTTTTCTTTGATAACCGGTTTTGGCGGCATTTTTGGCACCTCAGGCACATCCACTCGAGGGGCCTCATGCGGTTTGGGCTCCTCGTAACGTTTCAGTCCGTTAAGGCTTTCATATTCATGCCATTCTCCATTTAGAAAGTCTGCGTAATGGTCGAGAATAGTTTGACGGAACTGATTGTAGTTGCCATGTATCCTGTTTCGGAACTCCTCGAAAGATTCGCGGCTCTGAGAGCTTCCTCCGGCAGTGGTCTGTGCATTTATATTAAGGGCAAATAAGGAAATGCCCGAAAGAAAAAGCGCGATTTTTTTCATGACTTATTAGTTAAATTGGTTTCCAAGGCTTTCGCAAGAAAACCTTGGATATTACTAAGGCTAAGATATTATTCGTCAAGACCTTGTCTCACGAAATTGGAGATCTGGTCGGCGTGTTCAGCGGCAACCTGGCTGTTTTTCATAGCCTCTTCGAGAGCGCGGAGACGTGCTTTTTGTGCAGCATTTTCTTCCACGATGAAGAAAGTGCGGATCTGATAAGAACCGTCGGGATTCTCTTTCATGATAGTAAAAGAGGGTTGCATTTCGCCACGTATCTCTTTCTCTACAAGACGTTCGTAAGCTGCAAAGAAGTTCTCGAATTCAGCATCGGTGCTCACACCGTTGGCACTCATATCGGAAACCACGCGACCTTGGAGGGTGCTTCCGGCTTCCTGTCCGTAGGTAACCACAGCATTATTGATAGCCATCTGCTTGCCGGTGTTGATGGATTTGGTCTGAGTGGAGATACCTTCAACTTCATGGCCGTTTTCACCGAGCTGATCAAGTTTGTTGTAATGTTCAAGGAGGGAAAGTTCCATTGTCTTTGTGCCGAGAGGTTTCCAACCCTCTTTCTTATACTCTTTGAGTTTCTCTTTGTGAGCTTTTTCACGAGCTTTCTGGAGGGGCGTCTTAGCAGATGCCACCGACGGCACGAGTAGTGCCAGTGAAAGAAATGCGTAAACTAACTTTTTCATGTCGTAAAAATGTTATGTTGATTGGTTTTGTAGTAAAATCTCCTAAATTTTGATGATGTAATTATCTTGATGGTTCAATGATAAGGTTCATAGCTTTAACACCCATCTTAGGATCGTTCTTACGAGTTCTTACCAGCCACTTTGAGAACTCATCAGCATTCATGTAAGGGAGTTCTCCGGGGGCACGATTCATCACCGGAGATGAAAACTGTTCCGGAGAGAACAATACATAGACACGGTTGTATTCTGTGTTGAAATCTGCAGTCAATACAAGTTCATCCACTATTTCACCCCTCTGACCATCACGCGGGCTGAAAAATACATATCTGTTGCCTTTCTTCACCGGCACTCTGGTCTTCTGATCGTTGACATAGGGGAGGAGCTGGTAGACCTGTTTCTGCTCATCTTCAAGGAAAACGGCAAGATAACCATCCTGGCTACCCTGGAAATCAAGAAACATTGCATCACCATTACGGAAGTTTATATCGGCATTCCGAGTATCGGTTCCATTTCGAAGAACTTGCGAATTGAATTGCGCTGACTCATTATCTATAGCCTTGGCTTTCCCTTTGATCACACATGTGACAATAAGATTGGCTTTGGCATCGTGTTCGTAGGTAAAGACCGGATCTCCGTCATCGGCAACCCATTCGCCTCTCACTTCTGTAGAGGATAAAGAAAGAAAATCATTCTTTTCCCGGTTGCCTTGCACCCTGTCGGCCTGGAGAATGTCTTGAGATACGATTGTTCCGAATTTTTTTGCAAGGGCATCGATCCTGGCCTGTTCAAGGGCGAGCCGTTCACACTCTACCTTGGAATGTGTTCCATCATCGTAGAACGTCGATTCACCTTTTACCGAAACAATTTCAGCGCCTATTGCCTGGAATGGTAAGGCCATCAGGAATAACCCCACCAAAGCCATTACTGTTTTCATCTTCTTAGTCATAGAGGATCTTTTGTCGTGTGGTTATAAATCAGGGACGAAGTTTTTTAGATGCCCATGTCTCTTTAAGACGTCCGGATCTTGTGACGCTTGGAGTCTGCAATTTCTTATTGACTGAAAGTGAGTTCTTCTTCACATTATCCTGCACATATTCGCTGAGATCCTTGAGGCTGACATCACCCTTTGATTCCTGGAGTTTCTTTAGGAGGAAATAGGTGAAAAGACCATGGTTTTTCTCAGTGTAAGGGAGCGCCGTTTCCTGATCGGAGGCAGCTGACAGGATAAAGATATCACCTTCCGGATTCACTGCTTTAGGTTTGAGAGCCACACCACGGGCTTCTGCGAGCATACCACCTTCACGGGTTGCACCGCTGAAGCAAGCGTCGAGGAAGGCCATCACATTGTTACCTCCCATTGCGGTGAGACTTGAATAGAGTTTCTTAAGAGGGTAGGCAGTAGCTGTGTTTGTGCCGTCGCCGTCTACCGGCAGCAGGTAGGCATCTTTGCTACCCTCGTCAGGGAAACCGTGGCCAGCATAATAGAATATAATATCTACTCCGTCGCCGAGAGCATTTGTGTATTGACGCAGCTGTTCGAGAGCTCCGATCATTTCAGCGAATGTGACATTTTCGCGTAGTATAATATTGTTTTCAGGAATACCGAGGGTTTTCTTGCAATATTCGGCAAAGGTTTCACCATCATTAAGTGCGGAAGCCACATTGGTTACGTTCTTATAATCTTCATTAGCAAGGATAAGAGCCACTGTCTTATTGTTCTTGCGGGAAGTGAGAGGTATGTTAATGTCAACATCACTCTGAGCTCGGATCACCTTGCTTGAAGAAGCGGGCACTTGCGAGCGGTTGTTATCATTTCTGCGGCTGTTACCCTGTGCGATGAAAGAACCCACGTCGATCCTTACATCTGTGAAATCGTAGTTGGCAGCAGCCTCTGAGTTATAAGCATAGGTCTTACCGGCCGGTGTCACGAATTCCACTCCCGCGATAGCCACCTGATTGTCTTTTATAAAGAAACGCGGATGGCGCAACTGGATGGAGTTCCATGCTGCCTTGAAAGCCTCAGCTTCTTTGTTCTTTAGTGGCACCTTGATAGCCATCGGTCCCATCGCCGATGTTATAAGATAGGTTTCATTGTCTATATCATAGGGTTGCAACTCAAGGTCGGCAATTCTCAGTCTTCCGGCATACCTGGCGAGATATGATTCCTCGGCAAGCTTACAGAGTCGTTGATATTCCTGATAGACATTGTTTTGGCTCACCCTTGCCTGGTAGTCTTCCATTTTCTCAAACTCCTTACGCTTTGTCCATTCTGCGAGATTTTCCTCCACATATCTTTCGGCATAGGTCTGAAAATCGGGCACAGCAGAACCGCCGTCGCCTTTTGAGGCCTGATCGGCAAATACGATGGAATCAGGCATGATATTCATCTGCACCGGTTGCTGTCCGAGGGCTTCGAGACGCACATTAAGTGGTTGAAGCTTTTCGGGCTCACCAAGGCAAGCGTATGTTACAGCAAGAGCTCTGAGATATTTGATGTCTGTGGGATCGTTGCTAACGATTGTGGGAAGATACATCTCAGCGCTCTGGAAATAAGAGTTAGCCTGACGTTCATATCTCTTTGCCACCTTTTCATCTGTCTCCATCAGTGCCTTATTGTGGTATTCGGCTCCTAAATTGTAGTAACAAAGAGCAAGATGTTGGTTAACAGCCAGGTTGTTTGGCTTCATCTCATAAAGCTGTTGGAAGAGAGGCAAAGCATCGGCGAAATTACTTTCAGCCTCATAGATCCTTGCCTGTGCCGAAAGAAGTCTCTCATCGTTAGGGCTCATAAGAAGTGCCTTATCGAGGAGAGGTTGCATCCTGTCGGTGTATCCTCCATCGATGCAGCATTGCAAGGTGAGCATCAGGAGCTGGAAGTTTGCCGGATAAAGGTCTACGGAATTGATAAGATTGTCGATGCCGAGTTCCGGAGTGCCGTTATTGATACAGGCCTGGGCGAGAAACTGGCTTACATTTTCACGCTGAGTGGTTGTGCCGGTATCGATATATGCATTAAGATACTTTATTGCCTGAGGATAATTTTCAGAATTATAGGCAGATGAGGCAGCGATATAAAGTAAGGTGGGAAAGGCGGTAGAAGAACCTTTGGGCATCTTGTATTCCGGTTCCAGCATGATATCGGCGTAGATAGAAGCAAAATCCGCAAGGTTAGCCTGATCTTTTCTGCCGGAATAAAAAGCCGCACCGCGCATAAACTGGTTTCCTATATCGCGGATTATACCGTGAAGCATCGAACGGTCTGTGTCTTCAAGATTTGGAGCTTCAAGAGCTTCAGTAACTGCTACATAAGTATCTTTGACTATCGGATAAAGCTCTTCTTCGGCTATACCGTCATATTGTACGAATTTAAGATTCTTATAGGCTTCGGAAGCTCTCTCAACAAGTTGGATAGTGATGGAATCAGTGTTCTCCTCTTCCGTTTCTTCCGTTTCAAAGCCTAATGCATCCATCTGTGGCATTGCCTTAACACCCATCACAGGACTGAGAGCAATTATTGCCAATGCGATTATGGGTAATAACAGTAGTTTTCTTTTCTTCATTTCGCGATGTTAAATTTATGGCATACAGGAATTAGTTTAAAGCTCATTGTTTTAGAACTCAAGGAAAAATCTCCGGGACTTTATTGAAAAAGGAGCTCCAAACTGCCGACTATATGACTATCATGTTTGACAAACGTTTAACAAAGATACAAATTTCTTGCCAAAAACAAGAGACCGAAGTCTAATTTTAGATTAGACTTCGCTCTCAGATTTTTCAAGTATTTTTAGAATGCATCAACGAAAGTGAAAGTGGCTGTGATTCTACGGAATTCAGAGCCTTTGCCTTCGCTTACTTTCACATCGTAGCGATAGTCTTTGTTCATTTTATCGAGGCCTTCTACATTCTTCTCAAGGAAGTCTTGTACGCCAAGAGCCCTTACAAGAGCAAGCTGGGGATTCTCCTTGATGCCACTTTTCTTTGTGACGGTAAGAGTTGTGAGTTGATCGTTGAGATATACAGGTTCATCCTCGATTTCACCGTATGCTCCGTCGTAAGCAATGCCATTGATGATAGGAGTGGCATCTGCCGTACCAACGAGATTGATCTTCAGCTTCTTGCCATCTTTCAGATACTGGCTCATATCGCCCTCGAAAGCTTGTTTCACAATCTTAAGCATAGCCGAAGCAGCTCCAGATTCGTCCACATGGTATTTGCCCGGCTTGAAGTCTTCCTGAGCAGAGAATTCCGGCTCAACCTCGTATGTGAAGTTAACTTCATAATTGAGGATCTTATTACCGTTTGCGTCATAATCAGGCACCACTTTAGAGTTTACTGAAATATTAGTGTGGTCGGAGATAACATCCTGTTGTTTTGCTTCTTCCACTACCTGTTCCCTAAGTTCCTGAAGCTTCATTTCCTCCATCTGCTGTTGCTGAAGAAGTTCCAGAGATATATCCTCGGAATTCATGAAGTCCATTGTTTCGCGCATCAGGTTATCGTAGATATATGATTTGCCCGTAGCAGTGTTTTCAACGCGTGCGTAGACGATTTCAAAGGTGTCATCTGGCAAGATACCGTATTGCACTTCAGAGAACTTGATGAGTGAAGGATCGGAGAAAGACAGCACATCCTCTTCCGGTACGTTCAGGAAAATAGTCGGCATTTCGTTGAAGTTAAGAGCGAGCACTCCGTTGTTGCGATCGTATGAACCGAAGGTCATTGTCTGTCCGGCAAGGAGGTCGCCTGCGAAATTGGTTGAAATTTCATCCTCGAGGAGACGACGACGTTTGTTGATAGACTCCTGATTTACACGAGCCTGGTATTCTTCCATCGTTTCATCCGGCATCTTACGCATCCAGTCTTCCATCTGACGGTCTACTTCTTCCTGGATAAGTTGAGAGTAGAAAGGTTCAAGGTTAGGGAGTCTTCTCACTTCAACATTGTTGTTCATTGCTGTCGCGAGGAGTGTGTTGCGATGGGAATCGGAGATGAAAGTAAGGTCAGCCACACCCCCCAACGGCATTTCAAAGTATTCACGTTCAGTATCTCTTACAAGGTTTACGAGAGTAACTACATTCGGCTCGGTTACAACTGCCACATATTTCCCGTCGAAGTTGAAGTCAACAGCGAGGCCTTTGCCGAGATTGTCGATGAGTTTCCTCATATCGAAAGTGCGAGTGTTGTAGATATAGAGCACACCGTCGGATGTCAAGACAGCAAAATCACTGGTGTTGGGTGAGAAAGCAATATCGTTGATGTAATCATCCTCTTCAGTCTGCCATCTTATGCTCCTCTGTTCGATGTTATAAACCACCACTTTGTTACCGTTGATTGCAGCGAGATAATAGCCATTCGGGCTTGTTATCATCATTCTGGGCTCAAAACCGTTGCACTCGATAACACCTACCGGGAGATATTTCTTGGTTTCCAGGAGATATATCTTGCCTCCTGCTGCTACAGCCAACTGACGTGCGTCGGGCATATAGGCGGCGGCTGTTGGCTGACCGAATTTCTTGGTGTTAAAAGAGAAAGAGATCAGACCGTTTGTGGGGTTAACGATATCGAGATTAGTTATATTTTTCTTGTTTTTACGTACCACGGCCAGATTAAGACCTGCCGGATTCACCATAAAGTTTATCACTGTGTCTTTTATTTCCTGGATTACAGCGCCCGACATGGTAGCCAATTCATGTTTGCCGGCCGTGTAGGCTGTGGTGAAGAATGGCTGAATGGTAATCGGACTTTCCTGATGGCGGAAATTATAGGTCTTGTAGGCAGCAGCATTCTCTTCTGCTCCATCTTGAGTGGCCTCCTGTGCAAACGAAATGGAGGGTATGGTAATCAATGCTCCGAGGAGCAAACCTGTGGAAAGTAAAAAGTGCTTCATATATATTTTTTGTTTTGTTAGTTTCTAAAAAACACAAGACCGGATTCCATAGAAATCCGGGCTTGACTATAGTTCCATTATCATGAGCGGGAATTTCGGAGCCTGGTCTGTGGCTTCCGGATTGCTTATTGCATTGCCCGTCTCATCGACTACCTCATCAAGGTCGTACCGTACATGGGTCACTACCAGAAGATGGCGTTCATCGGAAGGTAAGGCCGAAAATGATTCACGAGTCATAGCCTGACCCGGCAAGAGGACGTAACTTCCATCGGGCTGCCCGAGCATGGAAATTTCCACTTTTCTGAGACCCTGTTGGGGGGTGTTGTCAAACTTCAGAACGTTGAAATATACCGGAAATTCCAAAGTGTTGACAATACGAAAAAAGACACCGATAGAATCCACGGTACCTTTTGATATGTTTACAGCCACATCATTAAAGCCCGTTGAATCGGAAGAATTAATGAAACGGGCAATCATCCGGCCGAGACTTCTGGAATTTACCTGCAGATTATCGGCCTCGGGGTCGAAAACTGCAAGGGAACGCCTCACCATACCTTTCTCAACATATATTTTTTCCCCTTCCGATTCGCTGCCTCCATCTTTTTTAAGACGAAGACGAGAAGCAACATTCTTACTGTTGTCGGAAGCCATCTTTTTCGCGTCTATCATCAGACGAGTCACTGATATTTTACCCGATGAAAGGGATTTATATATGTTTTTGTCGAGGTCGTTGTAGATTTCCACTACTCCACCATCGGGAATCACAAGGAAATCATTAGCTTTTATCTCAGTTCCCTTAGTGGCATCAGACGATTTTCCGCTGCTCTCTATTTTCACTCCGGGAGTGGCGGAATGTATGCTGTAATGCGCCATTGCCGAAATGGAGCAGAGAATAACAGCAATTAAACTGAAAAGATGTTTCATAGGGTTTTTAATTTCGCATCAAAGTTACTGATTTTTTTTGAACAAATCACCCATAAAGCCTCAATACTATTCCAAATATCGGATGCAAAAAGTCCAAAGGCAATTATGGTGATTGTGAAACTTATATCAAAGATTATGTTATGGTCTACATACAGTTCATAACCTATCCTTACGGCAAGGTAAGCAAGGGATGCTTGGACTATACGGAGCACCACACCTTTAAAACTTGGTTTAACGCCATATACAATCAGCATTATTATGAAACATAAACCTATGGCGAGTGTATAGTCGTAAGATTTAGGGAATTTCTGAAACCAGATTTTATCGAGCACAGTTGATAGGGCTGCTGCATGGAGCATTACACCGGCTACATGGGACTGCACCGGGGTGGCGTGCATGTCGCCAGCGTCTTCAAGAGCTCCCACGAGCACTATTTTGTCGGTGAAATCTTCGGCATGATCCTCTACTTCATCAAGATTGAGCACCTCATATTCTCTTGAATGATAGGAAGTGATGCCTGTTTCTATCCCTCTCGCCTTAAGGTCGGCTACAGCATCGGGATCAAACGTCTCCGCCAGGGCTGTGACAAAAGAGGGTAGAGGGCCATTAACAGCTGGAAATTCAATAGCGTATTCTCTTACAGTGCCTTGAGCTGCAGTGGGAAGATTGACTACTCCATATCTTAACCCCGGGCATTCATCATAGAAGAAAGGTTTTTCCTCGACATCGAAAAGGCCGTTTTTTCGTGAACTCGAGACTCCGAGAGGGAGCACAGCGTTGGGAAGTGATTGGATTGACTCAATCAGAAAGGAATCGTCTGCAGTGGGTTCGGCAAAGTTCACGTCAATACCGACAGCTTTAGGGCCGCAAAGTGAAAGTATAGATAGGGCTTCGGCGATCTCTTCGCGGTTACCTCTGCCGATATTTATAATAACTACACGATCATCGAATTTCCTGACAGGCCGGTTGTTGGCAATCTGTGCGAACAGATCGGGGAGCTGGAAGTCTCGCTTATCTGGAGATGAGAACATTGCCGATGTAGTCATGGTGAGCGGCTGCACCAGAAAAATAGAAAGTAAGAGTCCTAATCCCGTAGCCATTAAAGCACGTGAGAATACGCTTACCCACCGGCGTTTACCGATAAACAAGCTATTGACCCATTGGAAGATTGAGTTTAGTAAATGTGTGACTTTTCGATGCATTGTTAACTTGGGATTGGATTATCTTCTTGTTGCATCTCAATAAAAAACGCTTCAGACTCTTAAAAATTGTATGCCCTGTCAAAGAAACGCCTCAGAGTATTAGGAGATAAACAAGGAGATAATAAAACCCCGGTATAAATCCAAAAAGAATTATATACCGAGGTTTGATTTATGACCCGTTTGCTAAGGGGTCAGATATCATTTTAGAAAAAAGATACTTATTCAGCTTTCACACCTTGCATGATAACCTGGATGCGGTTGTTGCCGTTGTAAAGCTGCTTTAAGAAATCGTTGAATTGGTTGATAGTCACACCCTGCAGAGCGTCGTCGTAACCGTTGACTACATCTACAGTCGGGAATCTCAACTGTTGAGAAAGAGCGGATGTCCAATAGGAATTCTGACGCGAGTTGATCTCGAATTGTTTGATCATGGCCTCTTTTGCCTTGTTGAAATTAGTTTCGTCAGCTCCATTCTTGAGAAGTTTCATCAATTCTTCGTCAGCCCTTGAGATAAGTTTTGCCTGTTGGTCAGCATTGGTATAGAACATATAGATAATGTTCCAATTCTCATTGTTGGGGTTGTAACCCGCACCGGCCGACGGTGAGTAAGTTCCACCTTCCTCTTCTCTTAATGTGTCAACATAAATATTACCAAGGATATCGCCTGCAAGTTCTATCATAATATCGTTTTGCAGAGAGTTGGTCATACCTCCTTGTGAATATATGTCAAACACCATTGTTGTCGGAGTTTCCATAGGCTGCGTGAATTCATTCTTCACCTGACCTTGCGGAGTGGTAATTTCTGACTTATATACTTTTTCTTTCACCGGAGCAGTGGGGAGAGATGCAAGATATTGCTCCAAAAGAGGATTGATAACATCGGGGGTGATGTTTCCAACAAAAATGAAAGTATATTCGGCAGGATTTCCCAAAGCATCTTTTACCAGGGTGAAAGATTCCGGATAAACCATTTCATCCAAAGTAGCCACAGTGGCGTTCTGCATCAAGGGATTGTCGTTATACCGGGTTTTAGTCACCTGACGTGAGAAGATGTTTTGAGGATTCTTTTCTGCGTTGGCAAGTAGCGGACGATATCTCTCGACATTCACATTGTAGGTCTCCTGATCTGCATTCAGATTAGTGAAAGAAGTGTAGATAAGTTCAAACAGATAAGGGAGGTCTTTCACAGTTGAATTACCATTAAGAACATCGGTGTAAGCATTAACGGAAAATCCGAGGCTCACGTTCTTGCCGGCAAGATATTTCTTAAGAGTCTTGTTGTCGAAATTGCCGAATTTAGCAGTTTCGTAGACATCTTCCATCATAAGGACGTTAGCTGCCTGGGAAGGTTCGTATAATCTTTTTCCTCCATCTCTGAAAGCATACATGAGCACCTCGTCGCCGGCAAAATCCGTAGGTTTCAAAACCACTTTCACACCATTTGAAAGAGTTGCGACCTGCGCCTGAAGTTTGGAATCCTCTACCTCGCTAACGATCTTACCCGGAGCCGGAAGGTTTTCAATCAACGGGTCGGTGATCCTTTCTTCTACAAGAGCTTCATATTCTGCATGCATAACTTCGCTTAGAGTAGAGAGCATGGCTTCTTCCGTGACTAACTCAAAGCCTTCAGCCTTTGGAGCGGAAGTGACAACAACAATATTTTCATCAGTAAGCAGCTGCTTCACCATCTCATTGATAGCCTGCAAAGGTAACTGAGGAAGCATCATTTGCCAAAGCTGGTATTCAGTCTCGATGCCGGGTGATGCAACATTGTCAATGAAATATCTGCAGAGTTCGCGAGCCAACTTTTCATTGTTAGTTTTATCCTTTTCATTATAAGCTTTTTCGATATTCGCCATAAGTTCTTGGGAAGCACGCTCGAATTCAGCTTCATTAAAACCGGTCTTGCAAGCTCTTGTCACTATAGACATTGCATCTTTCACTGCAGCTTTGGAATCATTTTTTGCATATACTGTAATGTCAAAAGATGCCTTGGTTTTTGAGACCATAAAATCTCCGAACCCTACACCGGCATAAGCATACTGACATTCAGGTGACTGTGCGAACTCGTTTAGCCGATTGTTGATCATGGTGCTGACAAGATTCTCTATCAATTCCTCCTGAATATAGACCGGAAGTGTGTTTCTTAGCTCAAACGGCACTTTCTCAGATTTGAAAGAGATTAGAGTCATCATATTGGTAAGCTCCGGATCAGAAAAACTTACAAAGATAGGTTTTTCATTGTCACTTACTGTGGGATATTCCCGGGGGGCAGGATTTTCAGGCATTTGGATGGTGGAGAAAAGATCAATCACTTTCTTTTCCATTTCATCGGCATCGAAATCGCCGACAATAACAATACCCTGCTGGTCCGGACGATACCATTTCTTATAATAAGCTCTCAGCACCTCAGGCTTGAAATTCATCACTACCTCCATTTTACCGATAGGCATCTGCTGATATTGGTATTCCTCATATATCTTTGGAAGGATGTCGGTATACATACGGATCTGAGCACTGTTTCTCATTCTCCATTCTTCCTGAATCACACCTCTTTCCGCATCAATTTCAGCCTCTTCAAGGAGAATTTCTCCACTCCAGTCGTGAATGGCCAGTAGCACGCTATCCATCAGGTTCTTATCTGTGGTGATAACGTTATTGATGTTATACACCGTTTCATCAAAACTTGTGTAAGCATTGATGTCGGCTCCGAAACGTATACCCTTGCTCTGGAGATAGTTTAGCATACTCTTGCCCGGGAAGTTGGTAGTGCCGTTGAAGGCCATGTGCTCAAGGAAATGGGCAAGTCCCAGCTGATTGGGAGCTTCGAGGGTGGAACCTACTTTCTGTGCGATATAGAAATTGGCACGATTTTTCGGTTCCTCGTTATGTAAGATATAATAACTTAATCCATTTGGAAGAACACCTGTCTTCACTTTAGGATTCAGTGGAAGCGGCTGGAATTGGCCGGGATCCTGGGCTTGCATACCAAAAGACATTGATAAGACAAGTCCTGCTGCAAATAAGAATTTTTTCATTATGTTTGGTTTTTGTTGATATGTGATATCAGTGGTTTCTGACAATTATTGTCGTGTGTTGTGTCACAACTATATCCATGGGCACATCATGCGGCTCCGAAGGCAGATCATCCAGGAGCTGGAATTCATATCCAACTCCCACTTTCGTGGCCTTCGTATGTTTGAGAAAGCGGTCGTAGAATCCTTTTCCCCGTCCCAGTCTCTTTCCTTTACGGTCGTAGGCCACAGCAGGCACCACCACCATTTCAATCTCATCAGGGTCGATCACATCCGTTCCAGTGGGTTCTTCTATATGGAAAGATCCGAGTTCAAGGCGGCTTTCCTCGAAAGGCAACACCTCGAGGTCTACACCGTTAACTCTGGGTAGAAAAAACCTCTTTTTACCGCTCCATTTACGTAGAAATTCTCGGGTAGACAGTTCGTCGGGCAATGAATGATACATCATTATCCTATCTGCCAACATAAAGGCAGCTGTCTGTTCCAGTCGTGCGAACACTTCTTCTGCTGCCGTACGTCTTTCCGTGTCGAGCAACATATTGCGAAGGTTCTTTATTTTGTATCTTATCTCATTCTTTTCAGAGAATCTTTCTTTCATGGCTATAAATTTTTTCAAACTTCTTTAATTATTCAGGCCATCATTTCCCGGATCAGTCAGGTTGCTCTGCCTGTCCGGATATGTTGACCGGAGAATTGCCGTCGTTCAATTGTTGAAGCGCATTAGCCACAGCGTTATCGTTTTCATTGAGCAAACGGATAAAAGCCGGGTATCCGAGCACATCACGGGCAATCATTGCTCTTAACTGTGAGATCAACAGGTTTCGGGATTTGTTGATATAATACCATCTGGCAGGCACTCCTTGTCCCACTGCGTACATTACAAAATTCTCAAGCAGAGTCTGGTCGTTGGGTAGTAGGCGGTCAAGATTTTCCAAAGAGCGGTCATTACCCAGTTTCTCGCGATATTCATCAGACACTGAGATGGCATATTTCTGGACAAGACCTTGATTGGCCACTGCCATATAGTAAGAAGTGAAGCCGGTGGTGTCTTCCGGGATGAATACATCCGGCATGATTCCGCCGCCTCCGTAAACTTCCCGGCCGTTGGTGGTGCGGAATATCTTGTCTTTGTCAAACTTGATACTGTCGGCATTGTAGAATTCGCCATGCGAATATCGGTCAACGATATCCATTTCATATTTGTCGATCTCTCCACGCTGGAAATCTTTCTGAATGGACCTTCCTGAGGGAGTGTAATATCTTGCCACTGTCAATCTCACGGCCGAACTGTCGGGAAGTTCCATCTGGTTTTGCACAAGACCCTTGCCGAATGTTCGACGGCCAATTATCAACCCTCGGTCGTTATCCTGGATAGCACCGGCAAAAATTTCCGATGCAGAGGCCGAAGATTCGTTTGTTAACACCACGATAGGATAATCCTGGAAATTGCCTCTCCCATCGCTCATTGCCATATACTCATTATCGAGTTTCCGGCCTCTTGTATACACTATCAGCCTTCCCGCCGGCAAGAACTCGTTGGCCATAAAGATTGCCTGGTCCATAAATCCTCCGGCGTTTCCCCTCAGGTCGATAATAAAGGATTCCGCACCCTTTAGCCTCAAGTCGTTAAGGGCATTGAAGAATTCCATGTAGGTGTTGCGCGAAAATTTGGTAACTTTCACATATCCGACGTTGTCTGAAAGCATATAGCTCACATCTACGGAATTGACAGGGATATCCCCCCTGACAACATCATAAACCACATCATTCTTCTGTCCGAAACGCTTGATGGTCAGCACAACGGTTGATCCTTTTTCTCCCCTGAGCGTGGTGAAAACATTCTGGGATGTTATATCTTTGCCTGTCAGAGAGACAGTGTCGGCCTTAATTATCCTGTCGCCGGGCAAAATACCCACTTTCTCGGCAGGACCCCCCGCTACAACCTCTATCACTTGCACAGTGTCGTTTATAATCTGGAAAGATACACCCACACCGCTAAATGAGCCGGAGAGGTCATCGTTTACAGTCTGTAGCTCAGAGGCCGGTATATATGTCGAGTGGGGATCAAGTGAGGCCATAAGGCCAGGAAACGTGGTTTCTATTAAGGAATCCATGTTGAGCGGGTCGACATAATCCGACTCTATGAGCCTTAAGACAGTGCGAAGTTTCTCCTCTTTGGCTGTCAGGGAACGGGTCGTTATATATCTACCTATAAAAATACCACATCCCACTCCTGTTGCCAACAGGAGCGGGAGCAAAATCATGGCGGCGTTGCGTCTATTCTTCATCCGTTATTGGTATATGTTCTGTAACTATTCCGGCCGTCTTCATAAGTTCGATTCCGTCAGTCATTCTATAGACTTTAGAGAAAACCACTCGTTTAATACCGGCCTGAATTATCAGCTTTGCACACTCTATGCAAGGGCTGTCTGTTACATATAACGTACTTCCTTCGCTGGAATTGTTGCTTTTGGCCACCTTTGTTATGGCGTTAGCCTCGGCGTGGAGCACATAAGGGAGGGTACGATTGTCGGAATCCTCGCAAATATTGGGGAATCCTGATGGAGTGCCGTTATATCCGTCGGAGATAATCATCTTCTCTTTTACAATGAGCGCTCCAACTTTCCTTCGGGTACAATAGGAGTTTTCACTCCATATCTGAGCCATCCTCAGATATCTGACATCCAGAGTTCTCTCTTTATTTTCCCTTTCTAATTTATTCATTCTTCAAGCATAATAAACTTTTCTGCATCCATCGCGGCCTTGCATCCGCTTCCGGCAGCCACTACAGCCTGCCGATATCTTGGATCGGCGCAATCCCCGGCAGCAAAAACACCCTCTACATTTGTGTGGGATGTGTTTCCTTTCACCTTTATATACCCTTCTGCATCCAGATCGATATATTCTTTAAAAATGGAAGTGTTGGGCGTATGTCCGATAGCCAGGAAGAATCCTTCTATATCAATATCGAAATGCTCTTCCTTGGGCGTGTCCTTATGTCTGATGATATGTGCTCCTTCAAGAAGGTCGTTGCCGAAAAGTCCGGCTGTGTTGCAGTTAAAAAGAATCTCGATATTGGCTTTCTCCCTTACTCTCTTTTGCATGACCCTCGAAGCTCTCAATACATCACGGCGCACAATCAGATAGACTTTATGGGCTATGCCTGACAGGTAAAGCGCTTCTTCGCAGGCAGTGTCACCTCCGCCTACCACGGCAACATTCCTTCCACGATAGAAAAAACCATCGCAAGTGGCACACGCACTGACGCCCATCCCCCGATATTTCTCTTCATCGGGCAACCCAAGATAGCGAGCCGATGCACCGGTGGATATGATTACGGTTTCGGCTTCTACGATGTCACCTTTATCGTCTACGCAAACGAAAGGTCTTCTTGAGAAATCAACTCTTGAAATGGTCCGGGATTTAATATCAGCTCCAAACCTCACGGCCTGTTCTCTAAAATGTTGCATCATTTCGGTACCTTGCACTCCTTGCGGATAACCGGGGAAATTCTCAATTTCAGTGGTCTGGGTCAACTGTCCGCCAGGCTGTCCTCCTTCATAAACCAAGGGTTGCAAGTTGGCACGCGACGCGTATAAAGCTGCTGTGTATCCTGCGGGTCCCGAACCTATTATCAATAATTTTGTCTTTGTGGTTTCCATATAATATTGTTTTGATTGTTATTTCTTCCTCAATGTTTAAAAGTCTATATCTATATAACAATCAAAAATGTTTTTTTACCTTAAATCAATCAATTCTATTTCGGAAAATTTTGATTTCGGGTATTCAAACTCAGAAGACGCGGTTGTTACATTAATCTTGAATGAGGTGATTTCTGCACTGACAGGACTGCCGGATTTAGGCTCCACTACAATTTTTTCGGGAGAAAAATCCGCTTTTTTCAATGTAAGAGTTATTCTTTTGATATCCCCATTTTTAACTTTTGGAGTTAGCTCGAGCACGTATCGGTCGGTTTTTTTAACAGTTGAGAATGTAACATTATATTTGTTTCGTGCGCTCGTTACGTAAGCCAACGGATTTGATTCGGCCAGTTCCTCCGGTGAGGGGACTACCACAGTGGTTTCCCCGGCTCTTTTGTTGTAGGTGTAAAGATCCTTTCCGTTATACCATACCTCCGCATCAGGCATTGTTACCTTGAATTTATTACCGGATGAAAGTATTGAGCCGCTGCCTGAATAACCTGAGTTAAATACTTTGAAATTAGCCCGGCATCCTTTTGAGGAGGTGATTTTAGCTATTGCCTTATCCAAAATCTGTAAGGGTTCAGACAAGTTCTGAGCCCCGCTCAAAATGGCTGTAAGCAGAAACAGTAGTGTAAAAAGACAGGTTCTTTTCATAGTGAAAGTCGGGATAGTTGAAATTTTTTCAGGAGAGATTCTCCAACAGCGATTCCAGAGATATTGGATCCAAAAGAACAGATCTTGGTTTGCCGCCCTGAGCCGGGCCAACGATCCCTGCAGATTCCAATTGGTCCATAATCTTTCCGGCACGGTTGTAGCCGATTGAATAACGCCTTTGAAGTGAAGAAGTAGAAGCACTGTTGGAAGTAACTACAAGTCTTGCCACTTCCTCGAAGAGGGGATCACGATCCGTTGGACCCCCGTCTCCTCCTCCGCCACCGTTAATTTCTCCATCACCCTTACCGTTCAGGGGTTCCGGTAGGATATAGGCTCCCTGCTGATAAGGCTGAGATGCTATATGTTCAGCTATCTTCTCCACTTCAGGGGTATCAACAAATGCACATTGCACACGCTCCATGGGAGCGCTGTTGCTCACAAGCATATCTCCACGTCCTATAAGTTGCTGTGCTCCGGTGGTGTCAAGAATGGTTTTGCTGTCGATTCCTGACGAAACTTTAAATGCAATCCTGGCCGGGAAATTAGCCTTGATGATACCGGTTATCACATTGGTTGAGGGTCGTTGAGTTGCTATGATGACATGCATACCCACAGCACGGGCTTTCTGCGCAAGCCTGGCAATCGGAATCTCCACTTCCTTGCCGGCAGTCATGATAAGGTCGGAAAACTCATCAACTATCACAACAATGTAAGGCATGAATTTATGCCCCTCGTTGGGGTTTAGTTTCCTGGCCTTTATCTTGTCGTTGTATTCTATAATATTCTTCGTGGCTGCCTCTTTCATTAGTTGATACCTGTTATCCATCTCTATACAGAGGGAACTCAAGGTAGCCACTACCTTTTCCATATCAGTGATCACCGCATCATCTGCATCCGGGATTTTTGCAAGATAATGGCCCTCGATTTTTGCATAAAGGGAGAATTCCACCATCTTGGGGTCAATCATGACAAATTTAAGTTCGTCAGGGCGTTTGCTATAGAGCAGGGAAGTTATAATTGCATTCAAGCCCACGGATTTACCCTGACCTGTTGCTCCGGCAACAAGCAGATGGGGCATTTTCGCAAGGTCGGCCATAAACACTTCATTGGAAATGGTGGAACCCAGCGCTATTGGCAATTTATATTTCGTGCCTTGGAAAGTAGGTGATTTTAAGACCGTGCGCATTGAGACGGTCTGTTTCACCTTATTTGCCACCTCTATGCCGACAGTGCCTTTCCCGGGGATGGGTGCGATTATTCGGATGCCATCAGCAGCAAGACTGAGGGCAATGTCGTCAACAAGCGAACGTATCTTTGACACCCTTATACCTTTGTCGGGCACAATCTCATATAGGGTCACTGTAGGACCGATAGTTGCCTCGATACTTACAATGGGTATGTCGAAGTCAAGAAGCGTCTTCCTGATTCTCTCCTTATTGGCGAGCTGTTCATCCTCATCAACCGTGATCTGTTCTGCCCCCGGCAACAAAAGTTCGAAAGGCGGGAACTTATATGGGAAATGCTCCGGGCTGTCGTTGCCGATACCCTGCGATTTCCCTTTCACTTCCGAAATGGTGTTGACATTCACTACCATCCCGAGATCATCTTCACTTCCTGTTTCTTCATTCGGCAAATCGTCGGGGGCGTCAAGCTCTAATATTGAGCTGTTTCGGTAGGCTTTCTCCTCTTCGGGGTTTTCCTCGACATTTTTCTCCTCTATGGAATAACTTTCGGCACAGGTTTCATCCCCTTCACCTGTTTCCGACAATTTAGTTCCCGTTGTGCGTGGGGTGGAATCAGCCACATAAACATATTCATAAATTGCATCGTCAAGTTCAGGATTATTAGCGTAGACTCCCCCTTGGGTTTCATCGAATTTCACTTCCAGAGGTGTTTCCATCTCTTCAGTCGGTTCCAGGTCTTCACGCTCCTCTTCCTCCGGGGCTTCAATGCCTGAATTACCTACCATGTCTTCGGCAAGCCTCATCTCCTCGAGTTCTCGCTCTTTTGCAAGTCTTTCTTCCTTTTCCTGACGCCTTATTCTTCTTTTTTCATCTATTTTAGCTTTCTGTTTCAATCCCCATTTCAAGACGTCTCTCATGCATATAAGCACAAAGCAACACACCATGAAAAGACAAAGTATCGCAGCCCCTGTCCATCCGAGGAAATGAATGATGAATTCGTTGACATACCGGCCATGATAGCCTCCCCAGTTTACCGAACTTTCCATACCGATAGTAGCGAGTCCGACGATCATGGATATGGTTATAAGCGCTACCAGACACTTTATCGTGAAATTAACAGTCTTGAATCTGGGTTTTCCGGTTACCAATCTCAGGCCGATAGCCAGCATCCAGACAATGAGTACAAAAGATCCAACGCCGAAAAATTCATTTATAAGAAATTCAGAAAGACGAGCACCTCCTTCACCTGCAGCATTCGCCACCGGGCCTGACATCCCTATGGGGGTGTTGTTGATTTCAGACTGGTCATTGATACAGGTAGCGAAATAGGACAAGAATGCTATTCCGAGATAGATTGCAAAAAATGCAAGGAAAAGACCTGTGATCCAGCGGAAGGTCTGACCGGTGAAAAAATTCGTGATCTTATTCCATACCCCTGATTCATTCTCTTTTTTTACTTTGCTTCTCGTTTTTTCCGATTTCTTACTTTTGGAAGTCTTTTTGGCTGCCTTCGGTCGTTCCTGTGAGGTTGTATCGTAGGAGGGCAGAGCTTCCACTTCTGTCCGTTCGGTATCTTCCGGTATCGCCGGATTAAATGATTCGTATCTTGTCATTTAAATAATTGAATCTTACCTTGGATTCGTTACCCCTTAATCTCTTTCTATTCTCTGTTTTTAATAATTCTTTTCTCTTTCTCTGATTGTCTATTAAGACCCTTCCCTAAAGATTGTTTTGTTTTTGTGGCAGACCACACTCTTGCAATTTTACCACTTTTGGATTTCAATCTTTACCATCTGCAAATTTAGACATTTTTCAAACCAAAAAGAAATAAAAATGTTATAAAAGAAAAAGCATCAGTTATGAAAAGATCAAAATTCCTCCGTTTAATTGGCAGACCGGCTTTGTTTGTTTTAACTCTTTTATTGGGTTATACATACATGTCGGCACAGCCCTTGCCGCCTCCATCCCCGAATCCGGGATTCCCGCCTCCTGTCGGAGATGGGATGGCGCCACCCCCTCCTCCTTCACAGGCACCTGCTCCGGGAATTATTCCTCCGGAACCAGCAAACGTTCCTCCCGGGTGGGGTGCACCGGGATTCCTGGCTGCTCCTCCTGCCGCAGGAGTCAATCAGGGCACTATCAATGTGATGGCTACAGGTTATGACTCGGAGAGTGTGCTGGTGCAAATTCCGTTGGTAGTTTCCTATAACTATAAAGGCGCAATGTATGAGGTGACTGTCTTGAATGCCTGGAATCCTTATACGCAAAACTGGACCCTGGGGATAGACACTCCGGCTTATAACACCACCTATTATTTCAATGGGTTTACATATAATTATTATGCCGTGCTTTCAACCGGCACATACTATTTCAACCTTTAAGCTACTGCTTTTTCAATCAGCAAGTTGATTGATTATATTGACAGCGCATGTGGCGAAGACTCCGGCCGTTTCGGTGCGGAGTCTTTTATCACCGAAAGTCACGGGTAAAAAACCATGTCTTATAGCGTTTTCCACCTCTTCAGGAGAGAAATCCCCTTCAGGACCGATCATTACCGACACGCTTCTCCCCGGCCTACATTCCTTCACCAATTCTTTTCTTGGAAAAGCCTCGGAGCAATATCCGAAAAATTTCTGGGACTCATTAGCTTGACTCTTGACAAAATCATCAAATGAAGTTACCTCGGATAGTGTTGGCAGATAGGCCTCAAGACTTTGGTTCATTGCCGACACCATTATACGTCTAAGCCTGTCGGTGCGCAAGGCCTTTCTCTCGCTCCTGCTGCATTTTAACAAGACAATATGTTCTATGCCGATTTCGACAGCCTTTTCCACCATCCATTCTATCCGGTCGGAATTCTTTGTAGGTGCAACAGCTAATGTGAGTTTGTAGTTTCTTTGGGGGAGTTCCTCTTTGCCTATTATTTCAATTTCAGTATGTTTTGAATGAGCCTTAAGAATCCGACAATAAAAAATCATACCTCTTCCGTCGGTGACCCTTATCTCATCACCCACTTTCATACGGAGCACACGGCAACAATGGCCCGATTCCTCCTCAGGTAAAATGTTGTCGACTTCTATGTCGGGAGCATAAAACTGGATCATATTACAACTTTCCCTCCTCCATCACCAAGCCTCCAGGTTCTTCACTATCCATAAGTTCATCTTGCTTGGGAGTTTCCTTAGTATCCTCTTTTCCTTCTTTAAAAATAAGCCAGAAAGCCACAGCCACCAACAATGCATATCCAGCAAAGCAATACCAAGAAATCCGCCACCCTTCTATCTGGCGAACCGGATCGGGTTGGCTGTCTACAAAATGATTAACTACAAATCCGGCTGCCAATGTTCCAGCTGTGGCACCAAGCCCGTTAGTCATTAACATGAATAATCCCTGCGCACTGCTCCTCATCGACGGATGGGTCTGCTGATCTACATACAAAGAGCCTGAAACATTAAAGAAATCAAAAGCTACCCCATACACTATCATCGACAAGATAAAGAGAACCACCGCACCGCTTGGATTGCCTAATCCGAAGAAGCCAAAACGGAACACCCATGCAAACATAGACATCAACATCACTACCTTGATTCCAAATTTCTTGAGACAAAATGGTATCAAAAGAATACAAAGTGTTTCGCTCATCTGCGAAAGAGAAATGAGTGCATTAGGGTTTTGTGCCACCCAATTGTGCGCATATTCAGGAAGCTCTTTAAACGCCTTAATAAATGGGTTGCCATATGCATTAGTGATCTGTAAAGAAACACCTAACATAAAACTAAAGATAAAGAAAATTGCCATTTTTCTTTGTTTAAAGAGTGCGAAAGCCTTAAGACCGAGAGCATCAACCAATCCCTCCGACATCTTGTCTTTATTGATTTCACAAGCCGGCATTGTCAGGGCATAAACCACCATTACAAGACTGAAGACAGCCGAGAGAAAAAGCTGATAAGGGGTGGCCTGCATGCTGACTCCTTGGATATGAATGAAATTGACCATTAACATGGCAACGATAAATCCTATAGTACCTAAAGTACGTATCGGTGGGAAAGATTTAATCGTGTCAAGTCCGGCTTTGCTCAATGCCGAATAAGCAACTGAATTCGACAGACCTATAGTGGGCATATAGAATGCAACAGACACCGTATAAAGCACGAAAAGAGGTCCGAATTCAACATGTGAAGCATGAGCAAGACAATACCATCCGGCAGCTCCCATAGACAATCCAGCAATCAGATGGCTCAAACTTAACATTTTTTGTGCCGGTATCCATTTATCTGCAACGATACCGATTAAAGCCGGCATTATTAAAGACACAATGCCCTGTACAAAATAGAACCAAAATATCTGGGCTCCTAACCCCACTTCTCCAAGGTAATTACCTAATGAAGTCAAATAACTTCCCCAGACGGCAAATTCCAGGAAACTCATGACAGCCAGGCGGCTCCTTATCATCTTTACCATAAGCTATAGCGTGTTTGTGTGTAAATCTACTATTTTTTTAACAAGATTATTCCCCGGGAATCGGAAAGTAAGTGCCCTCCCATGATGTCCCGGTTTTTCCATTCACGAAACTCCTGAACGCCCACACCGCAATAGGCTGCCAGATCTTCATCCTTCCCAATAACACTCACCTCTTTGGCTGTACGTGCAGTCAAAGAAAATGCCAGCTCTTCAAGAGTTCTTCTGATTGAATGTTTACCCGACATCATTAATAAAGAGGGTGCCTTCTGTGCGGCTGCCGACAGATAGTTTACAAAGTTAAGTATAAATATCCTGTCGCTTGTCAGGATGTTCATATATTGCGATTTCTCTACCCTCATGACGCTCACTTTTCCAAGAGTGAGAGCGGATGAAGGGTATCTGGTCTGCATTCCGAAGAGATTTACAGCTCCCAAGAGATGTCCTTTCCCGCAAATCTCCTCAACGGATATCGGATAATGTTTGAGGGTATAAGACAGCCTGACTTTCCCGGATAATATGAAATCCAGCGCATCAACTTTTTGATTTGCGCCATGGACGAATTCTCCCTCTTCAAATTTCAGGAACTCAAGGGGTGTCTTTTCGAGAAGGAGCGACAACTGCTCTTCTCCTATACCTTTGAAAAGAGGCAGCTCCAAGATCGTTTCATACATTGTTGCCATAGATGATGATTGTTGGAATTTAGACTTTAGGTTGAAAGATAATCAGCCGTCCTGAAATGAATGGAGAGCCCGGTATATAATTAAAAAGGAAGCCTTTTGCTGGGCTTCCCTCTGGTAGCGGGATCGAGAATTGAACTCGAGACCTCCGGGTTATGAATCCGACGCTCTAACCAACTGAGCTATCCCGCCATTTTCTTGCGTTTTTGCGATGGCAAAGTTAATGATTATTTTTTATTAGACAAACCTTTTTGATTAAATTTGCAATCCAATCATGAGATTTTTCAAAATTCATAATCTGTTCCGAATTATTTGCTGCATTTGTGTGGCAGCGTTTTTTATGGGTTCTCTCTCTTCATGTTTCACCGGGATTGAAAGCACCAAAAAGATAAATCTTTCTCGGGAGGAGAGAAGGATGTCTAATCCCACTCCCGAGGAGAAGTTTATGGACCAGGTCTCGGCCTATCCTCTAAAGGAATGGGAAACAGGAAAGCGATTCATCGCAAGCGACGACAAGGCGCTCCTGGTGATTGTGCCTCAGGCCGGCCTTTTCCCTGTCGGGCCGGATTCCATAAAAGGAAAGATTCTGGAGTTTATAGGTGTGGAATCCAAAATCAATGCGGCAGGCAATCTAAATGTAGGACTTTTATTCTCCGACGGTTTATTCGTTTACTCCTATGACACCGGTAAGGAGTTCGACTATGCTATGGAAAATTTTAAGAGCAACCAGATTCCAATGCTAATAGATGAGGATATGGTGGCTCAGGCTAAGGCATTGCTTATGGGAAAAAAATTCTGGAGCCGATCCCCTTTGTGGTATGATGCCGAGGGCAACCGCATAGACGGGAGAAAATTCGTGGAGGTTACTATTGAGGACGTGGTACCCGGTAATATGATTTTTCCACTGAAGCTTAAAATTCTATCCGATAAAAATGAAACGGCCTATATGTTTATGAATTTCGGCAGCGCCGACAATGAAAGCCGTGCTTTTCATAATCTGTTTTCACTTAGCGATATCCGAAAGCATTATCCCTCGATAGATGATGAAACCTGGGAATATATTTCTGCAGAGAAAGTAAAGGCCGGAATGACAAAGGAAGAGGTGAAACTGGCTTTGGGTAACCCCTCCGATACAAATTCCGGACATGACTATTCCCAGACTCTCGACATCTGGTCGTATGAAAACGGGAGGGTGCTGTGGTTTGAAGACGGACGTCTTGTTAAAATCCGTCAATAAAACTTCATAAAAAAAGACCCATAATTTACAACCAACTACTTCCTGCAAATGACTCCGATTTTTGAAAAAGATAAGGATCTTGGTCATCTGACCACCTTTGGCATTCCGGCAAGAGCAGCCCTGTATGCTTCTTTTGAAAATATAGAGCAATTGAAAAGATTGCTTCTGTCTGAAGAATTTCTTGAAAATGAATTCTTTGTACTCGGAGGCGGGAGCAATGTGCTTTTTAACGGGGATTTCAAGGGGCTGGTGTTGCATTGTCTTATCAAGGGAATCAAGAAATATCAAAAAGATGAAACCACAGTGTTTGCCATCGCGGGTGGGGGAGAATCGTGGGAAGATTTCGTGGCTTGGACTATAAGGGAAGGACTTGCGGGACTTGAGAACCTTTCCGGCATTCCGGGTACGGTGGGAGCCTCACCTGTGCAGAATATAGGTGCTTATGGAGTGGAAGTGGGTTCCCTGATTCATAAGGTAGAGTGTTACGACATCATGAACCGTGAGGTTGTGACCCTTTCTGCAGAACAATGCAGATTTGGTTACCGTGACAGTATTTTCAAAAATGAAGGGAAAGGGAGATATATTGTACTGAGAGTAAGTTTCAAGCTTCATCCGTCTTCAGTGGCTACAAATCTGGAATATGGACCCTTGCGTAAATTGGAGGAAAAACTGGGTAGGCGTCCCTCAATTTCTGAAGTGGCTGATGAGGTGGTCAGTATAAGAAATTCAAAGCTTCCTGATCCAAAGAAGATTGGAAGTGCCGGAAGTTTCTTTAAGAATCCGGTGGTAAGAATCTTTTTCTATAAGGAGGTGATGCTGGCTCTTAATCCGGATATACCATATTATGAAACCGACGATCCTTTATATGTGAAAATTCCTGCCGGATGGCTCATAGAGCATGCGGGCCTGAAAGGTTATTCTGTAGGTGGTGCGGAAGTCTATCCGGAACAATGTCTTGTCCTGGCCAACAAAGGAGGAGCAAAAGCGGGTGAAGTGATAGAACTGGCGGAGCATGTGAAAAAGGTGGTGCTTGAGAAATTTGGCGTCACATTGCATCCTGAAGTTAATATTGTTGATAGCGATATCAAGGTCACAATTCTTGGTTCTGGCACATCCAAAGGTGTGCCGGAAGTGGGATGCTTTTGTCCGGTCTGTCGTTCCGAGGATCCGAAAGATAACAGACTTCGCTGCTCGGCTTTGGTTGAGACTAAGGGAGTGAGGCTACTTATAGATATCTCCCCCGACTTCCGGCAGCAATCTATCCGCGCCGGTATCACTGCTCTGGATGCGGCTCTTGTCACGCATACCCATTATGATCATGTGGGCGGTTTCGACGATCTTAGACCTCTCTGCGGGGGAAGAATTTTTCCTGTCTATCTACGAAAGGAAGTGAACGATGATTTGCATCACAGACTTGACTATTGTTTTCGTGAGCATCCATATCCGGGAGTGCCCACTTTTGATATGCATGAAATCGACGATGCCCCTTTTATGATCAAGGGTGTAAAAATTCTACCTATTAATATTCTTCATGGGAAACTTCCGATCGTAGGCTACAGGATCGGTGATTTCGCTTATCTAACAGATGTCAAGACCATTCCGGAAGAGGAGATTTATAAGTTAAGGGATCTGGATGTGCTGGTGATAAATGCTTTGCGATATAAGGATCATTTCGCCCATCTCACAGTGGATGAAGCATTGGAAATTATAAAGGTTTTAAAACCGAAGCGCACGTATCTCACTCACATGTGTCATGAGGTGGGAAAGCACAGCGAATTCGAGAAAAAACTTCCCGAGAATGTCTACCCGGCCTACGATGGACTGGTGATCCATACAAGATAGACGTTCTGACTAATCAGTGTTTACAGGTGTTTGACTGAAGGATGTTCGGCCAATCTTTGTGGCAGATTTATAAGGTAGCTTCTTTAAGCTTTTCTGCATTTTCGGCCACTGATAACTTGTCGATACATTCCTGGATGTTGCCGTCCATGAAATTGCCCAAATTATAGACAGTATAATTGATGCGGTGGTCGGTCATTCGGCCCTGCGGGAAATTGTAGGTCCTGATTTTGGCCGAGCGGTCACCTGTGGAAACCAGGGTCTTTCTTCTGTTGGCGATATCATCAAGATATTTCTGACGTTCTCTGCTGTATATATATGTTCGTAGCCTCGATAAAGCCCGTTCTTTATTCTTAGGTTGATCCCGGGTTTCAGTACATTCTATTAATATTTCATCTTCAACTCCTGTCACAGGGTTTTTCCACATATAGCGGAGTCTTACACCCGATTCCACCTTGTTGACATTCTGACCTCCGGCACCACCTGAGCGAAAAGTGTCCCATTTTATGGCCCCTTCATTTATAACAACGTCAAATTCTTCCGCTTCGGGAAGCACTGCCACGGTAGCAGCCGATGTGTGGACCCTTCCCTGGGTTTCGGTAGCAGGAACTCGTTGCACTCGGTGAACGCCGCTCTCATATTTCATAACTCCATAGACGTCTTCGCCTGTAAGATTGAAATGGATTTCCTTATAACCCCCTGCCGTGCCTTCGTTATAATAAGTCACTTCCAGTTTCCATCCCTTCTGTTCGGCAAATTTCTGGTACATCCTGAATAGGTCGCCGGCAAAGAGAGCAGCCTCATCACCACCGGTTCCACCACGAATTTCCACCACGGCATTCTTTGAGTCTTCGGGGTCAGCGGGAATAAGAAGAAATTTGATGTTTTCCTCCATTTCAGGTATTCTCGTCTGGGAATTATTGATAACTTCCCTGGCCATCGCCCTCATCTCTTCGTCGTCATCTTCAGCCAGGATCTCCTTTGCCTCCTCGGTTTCCCTAAGAAGAGCCCTGTAATCCTTTGCCGCCTCAAGGAGTTTGCCCAGCCAGCGATATTCTTTAGTGAGTTTTACATATCGTTGCCGGTCGGCTATGACATCAGGGTCGGTGATAAGAGTTGCTACCTCCTCGAATCGGCTGTCGAATCCATCAAGCTTGGATAGAAGTGAATTGTTTTCCATGATGCAAATTTAATTAAATTCGCTAAATAAATACTCGGCATAGGTAAGCAATGCTCTTTATAGGCCAACAAAAGAATTCTGAATTTATTTTAATATGAGAAGGAATGATAGAGTCTTAGAAATGATGGGATCTTAAAGTGTTATTTGGTTTTAAAACCTATCTTTCAATATATTTTACAATATCGGAAAAATTCTGTAACTTTGCACCGCAAAATAAAAAACACGCAAAAAAGTTTATGGCAACAAGAATCAGATTACAGCGTCATGGCCGCAAAGGCTACGCTTTCTATCCAATTGTAGTCGCCGATAGCAGGGCACCACGTGATGGTAAATTTATTGAAAGGATAGGTTCTTACAATCCGAACACTAATCCTG
>JAFLTR010000012.1 GCA_022509205.1 Muribaculaceae bacterium
AGGGAAGAGGGGGAGGAGAGAAAGGGGGAGTTTAGGATATTAGGGGAGGAGGTGTGAGAGGATCCAGTCGAGGTGAGCGCGTTCGGTGGCTTCGGAGGTCCAGTGCTCGTTGATTGGGGTTACCAAGGCTTCCTTTGGAGAAGAAATCACGTTATAGACAGCATAGCTCGTGGTGGGAGGACAGGTGTTGTCGTTGTAGCCCCAGGTTATGTAGACAGGCACTTTGAGATTTCTTGCAAAATTCACCACATCATAATATGCCATCGTCTCCAATTTTTCGGGAGTGTCCATACCGGGAGTATTGAAGAAATGCGGATAACCGCCGGCCCTTCCGGCCTTATATCCGGCCATGTCGCTCAAAGCGGGATGATTAGCCACACATTGCGTAACTCGCGGATCAAGCGATGCCGTCACTATAGCCAAAGCGCCTCCCTGGCTGCCTCCCTGCACAGCCACATTTTTACCGTCCCATTCCGGCAGTGAAGTAAGGAAATCGATAGCTCTTACGCATGCCTGATAAACCCGCTTCATGTAATAGTTATCCTTATTGTCAAGACCGTTCTGTAGATATCCGTTTTCCCGGCCATTAAAAGCCTTGCTGATCTCTGCAAACTGTTCCTCAGTCATTTCAGGATTCAGCCCGTGAATCTCCATCTCGAACCTTATACATCCGTTTTCACCATAATATTTATGGCGTAGAGGTTCTTTTATAGTTTTTATTCCTGCGCCCGGAGGACACATCACTATAGGGCAAGAACCCGGTTTGGCATCCTTTGGCATCGAGAGATAACCATAGATGGCCTGTCCCTGCTTGCTGACGTTTAATTTCACCAGATAGGTGTCCATTTTATCGGTGGAATATTGTGGCGAAGGAGTGATTGTGTATTGAAGCGGAACTTCACTCAGTTCTTCCATGTTTTTCTGCCAGAATTCATTGAAGTCAGCCGGCATTTGGGTATAGGGCTCGATTTTTTCGGGAGAGAATCCAACCTTTACATGATGTTTGTAGGTAGTCCCGTCGACGGTTGCTGAAAGACGGCAATCGCGGAAACCCGGCGTTTTCATAGTGCCGGTCTTGATTTTAGCCCTGCCATTCTTCAAGGTAACAGATCCTTTTTTGTCGGAAGGCATCATATCTCCTCCGAGTTCGTATTCAAGGGTCACATTGTCAACCGGGATGCCATACTTATAGAGCTGCACCTCGATTTCGGGATTCTCTCCGGTTTCGTAGATCCAGTCGGCATGGTCGGGAACTGTAACCCACAACACATCACTGCGATAAGGATAGTTTTCAGCCACAGCCGAAAGGCTGAAGAATATTGCCAATAATAGCGATAGATAAGTTTTCATAATATTCAGAATTTTGAGTTGTGGGGATGCCTCACCAGCATCCTTAAGATTTCACTCTCCCGATCACAGCCATTTGTCGAAGAAGGCTTTCACTTCTTCCTGCACTTCCGGACCGCAATAGTGGGGCATATCCAGGATCATAGTTGAGAGCTTCTCATCGGCTCCCCGGCTTTTCCAGACATCATGCATCACTTCAAAGGAGGCTTCCACACCCTCCGGATGGAAAAGTTTATCGGTTCTTCCGTTGATAAACAGCATAGGTTTCGGACACGCGATCGAGGCGATATGCGGATGGTCCATATACAGGCGTATGGAGGGTAAAGTATTGGCGTAGCCGCCATTCTCGCGACCGTGTTCCCAGGAAAACTGGCTGTCGGTCGTAGTCATCCAGCAGACAGCGGCTCCCGATTTTATCTTGTCGGTGAACGCCGAAAGCATCCATGCTCTGTAACCTCCCATCGAGAAACCCATGCATCCCACTCTCTCGGCATCCACTTCAGGAAGAGATGCGAAATAATCTGTGAGATATGAATCTTCATGTGTCATTATACCGCTCAGACATCTTCCCAGACCCATCAGATTGCCTGCAAATTCACTGAGTTTGGTTTTGTCTACCCCCTCTTTCCTGCCGCGGTCGCCCCAGAAAATAGCATCGGCTGAAATCACGGCATAACCTTTCGAGGCCAGATAATCTCCGACATACTGACCTCCGTAGCATTGGTCGACCCACATATCTGCATCTTTGACTACGGCTGAATCCACATCGAAGGGTTTAATCATCTTTTCCTTGCCGATGAAGAAATGTCCGCCATGGTCATGGAGCAAGACAATTCCGGGATGAGGACCAGGGCCGTCAGGAATGAGCATAAGCACGTCGGCCCTCGTATATTTGCTTACGTTGAGGCGCACTTTACGAGCCGTATATCCGTCTCGTTTCTCTTCTGTTATCAGTTCCGGGTTATGGTCTTCCGGAGCGGGAGGAGGAGCCAGCATCGCATCCTTCAACACAATGCGGGCCGAGTCGCGCCACTCGTTGAAATCTTTGATATCGCTGTTGCCCCAGGCCATAGGGTAGGTGAGTTCCTTTTTGATGTCGTCAAGAAAAGCCGGCATCTGGCGTTCCACCCCATAAGATAAATATTCCTGGGCCGTGGCTGCCAGGAAAGTGCAGGCCACGGCCCAGGTTATGGTTAAAAAGCGATTGTTCACTTGTCTGTTTATTTGATTACTTTGTCGGATTCAACAGAGCCGTCTTCGTAAGTGATCACGCGTACGTTGAGACCTTTCTGCGGCTCTCTGAGTTTCCTTCCGTCGAGTGAATAGTATTGGATAGAGCTGATAGCCGAGGGCACTTTGTCAACAGTGATGCTGTCGATGCCGGAGAGGAATGCGAGAGCGGGGTAGTATTCTTCAACAGCATCCTCTGCATTTTCATTTTCAGCCTTCATAATATGCTCTACGATGGCATTGGCATAAACCTCGATGTTGCGGTACCATCCTTTCGGATCGAGAGAGAAAGAGACTGCATCGCTTGGATCGTTGGGGTCAAGACCGTTTTTGATCTCCCATTCGTCAGGCATACCGTCGCCGTCAGTGTCGAAATCTTCAGGCCATGTAGTGTGCCAAAGCGACGGGAAGCTTGCAGTCTTGGGATTCTCTTCACCGGCAGGATCGTTGATATAGTCAAGGATACCTTTGGTGCCTGATTTAGCTGTTGATCCGGGAGCCGGAGCATCACCCTGATAAGTCACTGTACCGGTGCGGGCTTCCTCCATAAGGCGGGCATCGGTAGCATCTCTCTTCAGACTGGCACCTACATATTCGAGCACACTTTTGTAAGCCTCACCTGCCGAATGTGTGGAAACTTCACCACCGTCGATCGGTTCGTCAAGTTTTAATCTCACGCAGTCAGTGCCGTCTATATTGACATATTTCACATAGTCAAGGCCGTCGCCAAACATGTGATGTGCATCAGGGATATATTTATCGCCATCCTTAGTCTTAAGGCCGCCATCATAAAGGACACCTGCCCAGTCATAATTTTCAGCCTTGTCTTCTGCTGCGGTCACATAGTTACCATTGATGTAATAGCGGGAGGAAAGACCCATTTGTTCGTCGGGACAGCCGCTACTGTTGCCGGAAGTGGCCACAGACACCTGAGTTACATTTGTTTTATTTTTTGTGCCGGGACCTGCCTGATAATAGTTGTTGATCATGTTGATATAACCGCCGCCGGGGCCTCCGTAACAACCGTTGCCGTTACCCCAGTTATACAACACGCAATTACGGAAGTCAACACGTTCTGCATCCACTGTGTTGACATATTGCGGAAGGTTATAGCTTTTCCATGCATAGCGAGCACCGTTGAAACGTGGAGCACGGTTCTGCACATGGGCTAAGAAGTTATGATGGAAAGAAGCTTCCTTTCCGCCCCAGATGCCACCGTAGGAGTGAGCTCCCTTGGAGTGGCCCGGGTTTGCAAGGCCCTCGGTTATTGTACACCATTGCATGGTGAAATTCTGATTGTCGTAGAAAGAGGCCACCTCGTCTATACTCCAGGACATTGACACGTGGTCGAGAATGATAAATTTTTTGTTCCTCTGCCATGTGGCATCTGCACCGTCGTTGACGTCTTTCACCTGAGAGCGGCGGAAGCGGATGAAACGGATGATGTTCTGGCTTCCCGGACGGATAGTGCGATAGCGCAGTGTGATACCGTCGCCCGGTGCTGTCTGACCCAGAATGGTGGTATTGTCACCGATTACGAGGTCGGATTCAAGATCAATGTAACCGCTCACATCAAACACTACAATCTTAGGGTTGCTGCCATTGACGGCTGCACGGAAAGAACCCGCACCGGTATTGTTTAGATTAGTGACGTGGCGGATTTCGGGAACTTTGCTTTCATCGCCGCGACCGCCCTGGGTGTAACGTCCGTGTCCCTCTGCACCCGGGAAAGCCGGGGCAAGTTCCTGGGCGTTGGCGCCTGCAGCTAAGGCGGCAATGCTTAAAATAGTTAATAATTTTTTCATATAAATGTTGTTAGGTTGTTGTTTTTGTCGTTGGAGTCTTTTATTGTTGAAACAGACAGGCTGCAAGCAGCTTGGAGTCCGTTTTAACCTTATGTCTTTATAGGGTCACACCATTCTTGAATATTGCAATTTCATGAATGCCGCTCTTTTCAGAGTTTACTTTTTCACCCGAAGCTACTTTCAGGACATAAGTAATGAAATCAGCGAGCACTTCTTCCATTGAGGAATCCTCCACAAGTCTTCCTGCATTGAAATCGATCCATCTTGGCTTCCTTTGTGCGAGCCCGGAGTTGGTAGACACCTTGATGGTGGGCACGAATGTGCCGAAAGGTGTACCTCTGCCGGTAGTGAAGAGCACCATCTGGCATCCTGCAGCAGCCAGAGCTGTGGCCGCCACAAGGTCGTTGCCGGGAGCCGAAAGAAGATTGAGGCCATGGTTATGGATACGCTCGCCGTATTCAAGGACTCCGAACACCGGACTCTTGCCGGATTTCTGGGTGCAACCCAGAGCCTTTTCCTCGAGAGTGGAGATGCCTCCGGCCTTATTACCCGGCGATGGATTTTCACCCACCGGTTCGCCATGGCTCAGGAAATATTCCTTGAAATTATTGATTAGGGACACAGTTTCTTTAAAAAGTTCATCAGATGCACAGCGACGCATCAGGATAGTTTCAGCTCCGAACATTTCCGGCACCTCTGTAAGAACGGTTGTACCCCCCTGAACATTGCATACCCAGTCGGAAAATTCTCCGAGCAAAGGATTGGCGGTTATACCGGAGAAACCGTCGGATCCCCCGCACTTCAAACCGATGCGTAGTTTGGAGGCCGGTTGTTCGCTCCGCTTATAGTTTCGGGCATTCTCATAAAGTTCCTGTAGCAGCTTTGCTCCATGCTCCACTTCATCACCCTCCACTTCCTGGCAAACCATAAATTTCACCCGTGAGCGGTCGTAATCTCCGCAATATTTTTCGAAATCCTTAGGCTGGTTGTTCTCGCATCCGAGACCTACCACAAGCACTCCTCCGGCATTTGGATGATGCACCATGTCGCGGAGTATTTTCTTCGTGTTTTCATGGTCATCGCCCAACTGAGAGCAGCCATAATTGTGAGGGAACCCGAAAATTCCGTCTACTCCTTCCGCCCCTGTCTCAGCCACAACACGGTCTACTATCTGTTTCACGATACCATTTACGCATCCCACTGTCGGGATCACCCAAACCTCATTGCGGATGCCCACCTGACCGTCGGCCCTCTCATAGCCCATGAATGTAGCTTCCTTCCCTTTTCCCGATGCTCCCGGCGAAGCGGGTGCGGGATTGTCGATGGCGATGCCGGAATAGTCGAGCGTGCCCTTGAGATTGGTTTTAATATCGTTATGGTCTAAGAACTCGCCCTGCTTCACATCATGCCGTGTATGGCCGATGGGGAATCCGTATTTGACTACATTCTCGCCCTCCGGTATGTCTACGAGCGCAAACTTGTGGCCTGCCGGTATATCCATTGTGAGGGAAATTTCCTTCCCGTCTACATTCACTTTCAACCCGGCTTTGAGCGGATTGATGGCCACTGCCACATTGTCTGCCGGATTTATCTTGATAAAGTCTTTCATCAACTTTCGAAAATAAGGTTTAAATATCTTTTATAATTATTCCTGAGGAATCCATACGGAGCCAACAGAGAATACCTTTGCAAGGTCTCTACATTCGGCCACTTCTTCCGGGGTGAGCTGCTTGGCCCATTTCACTCTTGCAGCTGGGTTAGCGCCCGGTCCGGTAGATCCATATTCGCCATAACGTGATGTGGTTTCGTTTGCCGGATCTTTCCAGTTGTCCCAGCCTTCAGCCACAATCTGTGAAGGCATTTCACAATCGATAAAGACCGTATAGGCGTAAGGTCGCCAGGGTCGCCCTAAATAGAGTTTGTCCACCCCGTCTTGGACTTTGATCTTACATCCATCAAAAATATAGCCAAATTTCACATCCTTGGGAGTGGAAGCCGCGGTGATATATGAATTGGCTTTCCCCACGATCTCACAGTTCTTGAAATATGCTGTGGCGGGTCCGAAAATAAAATCGGTGGTGCCTTCAATATAGCAGTCCTCGAAATATACGCGGCTGAAATTCCCGGCTGTAAAGATTGTGTCTTGATTACCGAGGAAACGGCAATGGCGGAAAATAAGCCGGTCGCCTTCCGTGTGCAAGGCTACAGCCTGACCCAGTTTCGGAGCGTCGTTTTCAATCGTGAGATTCTCGAATGTGGCGTCACACGCATCCACCTTCACGGTGTAGGTGCGGAAAGTGCCCATCTTGTCTATGTTGGCATGATGATTATAGGTGATGATGGTGCTGTCCATGTTTTCTCCTATAAACTTCACATTGTGCAGCCAAGCCGGGATGACAATTTTCTCTTTGTAGACTCCATTGGCGATATGGACGGTGACAGTGTAGTCCATATAGGCGCGTATGAGTTCAAGGGCTTCGGTGATAGTCTTGCAGTCGCCCGAGCCATCCTGATTCACATAGATCTCTCTCTTGTATTCGGCTGCCGAAAGGCCGACTACCGTCGAGATAAACAACAGGAAAAAAGCTGTGATACGCGATTTCATCTCTATCCCTTATTTTGTGATTCTGAACCAATCTACATTAAGCCAACCGCTGTCGTTGCTTTCCCAGTCTCTGACGCAGAAAAGACCCACTTTCGCACCGATCCAGTGGCCTTCGGTCACTTGAAGCGGTTTGCCGAAATTAATGAATTTCTTGCCGTCGAAACTATAGGAGAATACAGCCTCGCATTTGTAATCTTCCTTTTGTGTGGGTTTCTTTTTGCCGGTCATCTTTACGTTTACCCGGAGATAGAGAGGTTTGTTCTCGTCGAGTTTCAGAGAGGCTGTCTCAGTCTCCTTGCCCCCCTTGTTTGATTTCAGACTCTCCACTTCCGACAGATAGATTCCGTCCTCGCGGCTAACGAGCTGGATAGCACCGAGGTTATAGCCCGCTATCACCAGTCCGGCCCTTTCGCCCGGCATGATCTTACCGTTGTTTACGCGCGGCACGAATTCCACCTTTGCTGTAGCCGTGAAATTCTCTGCCGGGAATTTCTGAAGCAGGAGATTGGAAGAATCATACAGGCGTCCGCTGTCTGTAGTCTTTTGGGAGAAAAGGCGTAATTGGGAATTATTTGCATCGGCAAAATACCATAACGCGTTGGGATTGCCCTTCCATTGCCATTGTTTGCCAAGTTCCACGCTGTCGAATTCATCGCTTTCCACGGGATTATTCTTCGCGTAGGTGCCCCCCACATTCGGTTTCCTGTATTCCTTCACGGGTTCACCGCGTCCGTCGCCGTCGGGGTCAACACCGATCACCGGCCAGCCATCGCTGTTCCAGGCCATTGGCTGGAGATGTACCACGCGTCCGTATGGTCCTTTATCCTGGAAATGTATAAACCAGTCTTCCTTGCCGTCGGGTGTGTCGATCCAGGCTCCCTGGTGAGGACCGTTGATGTCGGTGGTGCCCTGGTCCATCACATTCCTGACTTCGTAGGGACCCCACGGGCTCTTTGAGCGGAGCACTTCCTGCCAACCTGTGGCCACTCCTCCGGCGGGGGAGAAGATATAATACCAGTCGCCGCGTTTATACATTTTTGCGCCCTCGATGGTTTCATTTTCGATATGGCCGTCGTAGATCACCCTGTCTTGTCCGATGGTCTGTGTGCCGTCTGGAGTCATCTCGATCATGCCCAATATACTTTTCACACCGGCCCTGCTTCCTGCATAACCGTGGGCTATATAAGCCTTCCCGTCTTCATCCCAGAAAGGACAGGTGTCGATCACGCCTTTGGCTTTGTAGACGTGCACCAACGGTTCCCACGGACCGGCCGGATCTTTTGTTTTTGTCATGAATATGCCAAGGTCGGGGTCGCCGTAGTATATGTAGAATTCCCCATTGTGGTAGCGGATGGATGGGGCCCATACATGATTACCGTGGCTCGGATCGGGAGCCGATTGAGCATATTCCGGCATCTCGGCAATAGCATACCCTATTATCTCCCAGTTGACCAGATCCTTGGAATGGAGCACCGGAAGTCCCGGGATGTCACAGAAACTTGAAGAAGTCATATAATAATCATCTCCCACGCGCACCACATCGGGATCGGAATAATCCGCATTGATCACCGGGTTTTTATATTTACCGTTGCCGAGATCAGGTTGCCACACTTCGGATGTGTATTGTTTTGCACTTGCCGTAACTGCCGAAGCCAGCATCAGGGCAATCGCGGGAAAGATTTTATAAGCTCTTTTCATCTTATTGGTATGTGTTGATTGTCAAGGGTATCAAATACCCGTCTTTTGGAAGGTGTGCCGAAATTCACGTCCGGCACACCTTAAAGGGATGTTATCGTTTGATAAACTTGTAGTTCTTCAACTTGCCACCGTTATCAACCACGATGATATAAACGCCGGGGGCGAGATTTTCGAGAATATCGAGATGGTCTTGACCCATAGCGGAACCCATTACGATACCGCTCATTGCATCAACCACTGTGTAGCGGCCATTGCCGGATTCTAAAACAGTGTTAATGGATGCTGTCGGGTTCTCATAATCCTCTTTCACTTTAGAAGCAGTGATAGCGCCCTTATAGATGCGGAGGTCATCGATATAACCATTGTAGGAGTCATCGAAATTGAAAGTGTCGGTGCCACCGATCACGAGATTTTCAGCCGGGCTGACGATAGCGCCTGTTTCTACGTTTGATTTGCTGTCGGCGAGCTCACCGTCGATATAGAAAGAGAGGGTCTTGGCTTCGAAGTCGCGTACACAGGCTACGTGGTGCCAGTTGCCGTCGAACACCCTTGAAGAAGCATCCGCTATACCAACTTCAGTCTTTGTCTTGTCGTCGTCGATTGAGAAACGGAAAGTGTCGCCGTTTTTATGCTCAACGCCAAACCAGTTGCCTGTCGGGCTTGTGATCGAACCGTAAAGAAGGAGATAAGCGTCGGCGCTGCTTGTAGAGTTCATCCAGAATTCTACAGAGAAAGAATTGTCGTTGATATCCAGTTGCTCGTAAGGTTCTTGAACAAACACTGAAGAACCAAAGAGTCTCACGGCGTTTCCTACCTTACCGGCAGCAACTTCAGCCGGTTTATAAGTTCCGGCGTAAGCACCGTTTGATTTCTTCTGGCTTGCAGTCTGGCCTCCGACAGAGTTGGAAGTGGTGTCTCCGACACCCTTGTTTTTATCATCGGTGGCTCCAACCGCTGCGATCTCGTCAAGCGGGAAGTAAGCCATCAGTTCAGCGCTTGACGCTTCGTGAACCACTATATTCACTTCCACTGAAGTGTTGTCATCATCTTCAGCACCAACGGTGGTGAGGGTGAATGTGAATTCACCTGTCTTGGTCAGTTTGCCGGAAACAGAACCCTGAAGAGTAGTTTCATCGAATTTGAGTTCGAGACCTTCCGGCATTTCAGAAGCCACTATTCCGGTAGCGTTCTTAATTGTGAAGACGATAGGCTGGATCTCGTCGCCAAGATAGATCACCTGGTTGAGTGAACCGGAGCTTACGGAAACCACACCCTTGGTGTTGAAATATTCTTCCGGGGAGAAAGAGAGGTGAGGAGGCTGGTTGTAAGCGCAGTTCTGCCAAGCCACAGCGAGACGATACTGACGGTCTTGCATCAGACACGGGATCTTGTAGTTGGTAGGAATTGTAGTTGTGAAGATAAGGAGGTCAGACTCTGTGCTGCCGTCATGGAGAATTATCTCCTCGCGCCAGTCACCGAAGATGTCGGCCTGAAGATTAGGAGTAGCCTTGGTGGTGTTGCATGAAGAAGCGTTGCTGTATTGTCCGAGGCTTAAAAGTGTGCTCACACTTGAGAGAGAATTGTTGGGCTTGGTGATAACAGGGGCTGATTTATTTGAATCGGAATTATATTTACCGTCAAAAAGCTCATCGAGGAGGTCACCATCCCAATAAATACGGAAGTTTACATCGGGACGTTTTGCACCGGAAACCTGTTTCTGGCTTCCCCATACAACGCCTGTTGATGACCACCATTCATAGCCGGGATGTGTGGAAGAAACATTGGCTGCGAGACCACGGCCTACGTCACCGCCGGTCTGTTTCTCGAAATAGAGCACTTCTCCTGTTTTGGCATCACGCACGCTGATATCGTAAGGGTTTGATTTCTCCTCATGGGGCATCATTACCTGGAGGCCTTCGCGATCCGGCAACATCTTTGCGAGATGGAGAGCATCGCCATGGCCGCCGCCGGTGCGGTACATGAATTTACCGTTATGGTCGAGAGCTGCAGAACCGAAGATAATTTCATCGCAACCGTCGGCATCTACATCGCCCACTGTGATGGAGTGGGTGCCTTGGCCATAAAGTTCCTTGCTCTTCGGAGAGGAGTAAAACCATTTTTCAGTCAGTTTGCTACCGTCAAAGTCCACAGCCCATACGTATGCGTAGGTGTAATAACCGCGGCACATAACTGCTGAAGGCTTTTTGCCGTCAAGATAAGCCACACATGCAAGATATCTTTCGGAACGGTTGGCATTGCCGTCGCCCCAGCCGCTACTGCTTTGAGCTTGAATGGTACGCGGGGGATTATAAGCTATTGTATTGATCTCGGCACCTGTTTCACCGTTGAAGACGGTAAGGTATTCCGGACCGGATTTAATTATACCGGCAGTTGAGCCTGAAGTTTCCCTGTAATCGTCGGTGACCTTGTCGCTGCCCATCAATACGGCTTTTCCTTTACCGTCGATTGTGCCGGGAGCAGTCTTGCAGATGAGTTCTGCCTTGCCGTCTCCGTCAAAGTCATAGACAAGGAATTGGGTGTAGTGGTTGCCGGAACGGATGTTCTGACCCAGGTCGATACGCCATAGTTTTGTTCCGTCAAGTTTATAACAGTCGAGGATTGTGTTTCCGGTGAAACGGAACTGGTCGCCGTTGTCAGCCTGGTTGGTCGGGAACCATTTCACAATGAGTTCATAATCTCCGTCGCCGTCAACGTCGGCCACAGACACATCGTCGGGTGTATAAACGTATTGACGCTGCTGTTTGGAGCCACCGGCCGGAGATGTACCTCCTGCGGGGCGGTCAAGGTGCACTTTCATGTAGGGGGTATCCCAAGCTTCAACGGCTTTGGAAGTTTCCACTTCTGCGCCATCCAGGATGGCTTTAACGGTGTAGGCCACACCGGTGGTGCCTTCAGCGTCGGTGAAGTTGGTGTAAGATTTTATCGGAGCGTCATTTAGTTTTGTGTCACCACGATAAACATCGAATGTAAGGTCCTTCGAATCGTCGATAAGAGAACGCCAGGATAGGAACACACCTTTGTCAGTTTTTACAGCCACCAGTCCACGGTCGAGTTTTTCAGCTTTCACCGTAGGGCTGTAATTGCCTTGTGCGAATGCTCCCAAGGTGGTGAGCATGGCAAGACAGGTTAAGTAAGCTTTTTTCATGCTATTAAGTAATATTAGGTAGTTTTTAGTTTTTCAGGTCTACTGAGACGGGTTTATACGTTTTATCAGGTATAAACTTATCCCATTTAAACGACAAATTTAGTAAATACAATTGTATAATGCAAACAAAAATTTTGATTTTTTGATGTTTGCGTCCCGTTGTCAACCTCCTGTAAGGCTCTCCGATGCAAGGTGCAAGCACCCTTGGCCGGAGGAGGTCTCTTACTGTTTTTTTGACAAGAGAAGAAATGTCCGGGTTTAAAGTACCGGTACCCCAATTTTGGATAAAATCGGGCCGGGAATTTTATAAGATTCAGGAAATTGGGGAGGGAGAAGTTCTATTTTTATGTTTTACAACATATTATTTTTTGAGCGAATATGTTTGTAAAAGATTTAATTTTGCAATTGAAAACCGGAATTACCGGTTCTGATATAGAAAACTGACAAAACAGTATAAAAACCACAATCTTTTAATTTAACCTAATATTTATGAAAAAACTTTTTACTCCTGTTTTGACCCTGCTTCTGGCTTCCGGAGGTATGGTAAGTGCACAACACACTTACGACTTCACCAAGTGGAGTGAAGCTACAATCGCTAATCTTAAGGCTGACGCCGCTGCCGGCGCTTCCTCCGGCTGGAGTGATGATGAAAAGAACGATGGAAATACAGTAGAGGGCTGTTTCTGGATGGCCGGTGACAACGCTGCTGTCGGTACTGATGGTAATCTAACCGCAAATGGTGATGTGATTGAAGAACTTAGAGGTCTTGACTTCACAACTGCACCAGCAACACGTAATCTTGCTATCGCAGTAAATTACCCCACAACCAGTCTTGGAACTTACGCCGGTCCTTCTTACCTCTGGCTCGGTGGTAGCAAAAAGGATTATTTTGTAATTCATGATGTAACCCCGGGTCTTTATATCCACATGGGTGTTGAAACACACAAAACCTCAGATGCCCGTGGCGTAGAACTTTATGTTTATGCTAATGGAGCAAAAGGAGATAAACTCACAGGTGCAAACGGGGAGACAGTAGCACCTCCGACAGCATACGCAGACCAGACTTGGCTCGTGCCGGAGGGTACTGAACCGGTAGACATTATGGTTTACAACACCAACGGTTGCCACCTCTATTATATCGACATCAACGAGAATGTTGAAACTACAGGCATCACAGAAATCGAAACTTCTGAGAATGTAGAGCCGGTTTACTACAACCTCCAGGGCGTACGCGTAGACAATCCTACAAAGGGTATCCACGTTCGCGTTCGCGGTAACAAGGTTGACAAAGTGATCGTTCGCTGATCGAATAGTCAAAACTTATTAATGAGCCCTAAAAGCCTGCAAAAGCTTTTAGGGCTTTTTTGTGGAGATAACCGGCGAGTTAGCAAATAATGGGACGAACTTTTCCAAAGTTCATAAGGGGCCTTCCAAAATGTCAGCGAAAATAGGGGCGGAAACATTCTTGTTTCCGAAATTTAATGCGGAAGTCGGGAGACTTCCGCCCCTATAACGTATCGGCAAATAACGGGATGAACTTTTTTTAAAGTTCTAAAAATCGATGCGAAAGGATTTATGAAAAAATCCTTCCCATTAACTGCGAGTTGGCAAATAACGGGAAGAACTCTCGGCTATCTTTTTTTATAATCGGAGAGGAGGGCAAAAAACACAGGAGACTGACATTCTTGTCAGCCTCCTGGTATTAACATAATTCAAATCTATTCTAAGCCTTAATTGGCAGAATATTCGATTTCGAGTCTGATGTAAGTTTTAAAGCTTCATCAATTATTTCACCAACACTTTCTTACCGTTGATGATAAAGATACCGTTTGACGGGTTCTGTACGCGACGTCCGAAAAGATCGTAGATTACAGTTTCAGTCTCAGAAGAAATAGTGTCGATAGAAGTAGTGGGACCTTCACCTTCACCTTCGCCTTCACCGCCTTCGTTACCTTCACCGGTTCCTGCAACGCGAGTTACAGCAAGAGTAGTGATGAGTGTTTTTGTATTTCCGGAACGGCTCAAGACAAGTGACTCATAATCCTTTGTCAGAGTATAGGTGTGGGTGCCGTGATCTGAAGCTCCTGTTTTCAAATTAGGAAAGTCGGCAGAAGTACTAAGTGCAGTTCCATCGGTTGTAGAAATCTTGATGGCACCTTTTTTTGTATTATTTTCATCAGTGACGTTTGTACAACCCGTGAAAGTAATAACATCTCCCTCTTTAAGGCCGCCTTCCGGTTTCAGTTCAACATGGTTTTGTTCACCTGCATTCCAACTTTTACCAAACGCTATACAAATATATTCTTTGCCATTTATCGTAACCTTCTCTTTATTATTAGTTGTATTATTTTCAGTATCGCTATAAACAACATAACCGGTATTCTCTACTCCTTCAATATTGTGTGCAACAACATGAGTGAGTTCTACGGGATCCTCGGGTTCTGTTGGATCTGTTGTGGTTGGTTCACTATAATCTACCACGAGAACTACAACTACCTGTTCACCACTATTCTTTATATCAAAAGTATTGCTGTCACCGCTAAGTTTGAAATAGCTGACATCCGGATTGGTATAATCCTTATAGGATTTTAGATAGCCAACCTCCGGTGTTTCTAAATCAACGCCAACCTTAGCCCAAAAACACTCACGAGTCGTTGCATCCACGTTTGATACACTGTAGATAGTAACAGCATTAGCTACATAACCTTCAGGAAGTGTTACAGTATGAACGGCACCATTACTTAATTTCATTGAAGCGTATTTATTACCTTCAACTGTGATGCTACTTGACTGTTCAATGTTTTTTTCGCGATTAGTACATTCAAATGTCCAACCTTCCGGAGCTCCGATTTCTGAGCCTGAAACAACATTTTTTTTCTGATTATCAAACTTGTAAAGAAGTTGTGTTTTGCCGATCACAGCTTCTCCTTTGGGAGCGTAAGGGTTGGTTCCTTCATTGACAGCATAGGCCGTCATGCCTGAGAATGCTAACGATAGCGTAAGCAATGTGGTAAAAAGTTTCCTCATAAATTTTGGAATTTGATTAAGGTTAATATTTGAGTTTTAATTAATTTAGATGCTGTAAGATAACGAAATGATCAGGAGATATCTTTTTGCATCGCAAATATAAATCTAAAAATTACCCCACCCCAAACTTTTAACACACATTAACATTTTCGGCCTGTATTTTAACTATTTGAATGATCCTTTAATTGAGGATTTTGAACCTTCCCATTAACAGCTTGTCGGCAAATAATGGGAAGAACTTTTTCAAAAAGTCCTGGTAATTTTAGGACTTAAAAATAAGTCCTTCCCGTTAACTGCGAGTTGACAAATAATGGGAAGAACTTTTTTAAAGTTCTAAAAATTCGATCTGAAAGGATTTTGAAAAAATCCTTCCCATTATCAGCTGGTTGGCAAATAATGGGAAGAACTTTTTTAAAGTTCTAAAAACGATCCGAAAGGATTTATGAAAAACCTTCCCATTAACTGATCCGGAGGGAGCGTTTCACAAATCATTTTTCGTTATATCTCGATTTTACTCGGATCTTTTATATAATTTTCATCCTTTTTTGTTAAAAGCGTGTAATGTTTTGGTTTATTTATTGAAATTTTTATAATTTTGCATTATTGTAACACAAGTTTTATTAAAAAGACAGCTATCCTAATTCGCTGATCTTGATTGTGTTTAATGCTACCTGAAAGAACTCAGAAAACATATAACTTTAAAATTAATACTTTGACTAACCAAACGCGCGTATGAAATTCAGGCAGAAAAAACGTTATTGGCTTATGCTTCTGCTTGCCATGACATTCTCAGTTTCAGTCTACGCCCAAAACATCATGGTGACAGGTACTGTCACGGATGACGCAGGCGAACCGTTGATTGGCGCCACCATCATGCAGAAAGGTTCTTCCAACGGAACCGCAACCGACATTGATGGCAATTACAATATTTCGGTGCCTTCCAAGTCCACCCTTATTTTCTCTTATGTAGGCTATACAAATAGGGAAGAGGCTGTAGACGGACGAACAAAAATCGATGTACAACTTCAACCAAATTCCACGGTGCTCGATGAATTCGTAGCAATCGGTTACGGCACAGTCCGTAAAAAGGATCTGACGGGTGCCGTGTCACAGGTATCCGGTAAGGAGCTTGCCGAGGCTCCGGTGGTATCGGCCGCACAGGCGTTGGCCGGTAAGGCTGCCGGTGTCAACATCGTCTCTCAGAGCGGTGCACCGGGTGCAGGTGTCAATGTGACGGTGCGTGGTGGTGCCTCGATCACTCAAAGCACCAAGCCGCTTTATATCGTTGACGGTTTCCCGATGGACGATGCACTTTCTAACATCGACATCAATGATATCGCTACTATCGACGTGCTTAAGGACGCCTCTTCCACAGCTATCTACGGTGCACGAGGCTCCAACGGTATCATCGTGATCACTACCAAATCATCTAAAGAGGGTAAGACCAGAATCGACTACAACGGTTTCGTTTCTATCGATGTTCTCCCGAAGCAGCTCGACGTAATGAACAATGCCCTCAACTATGTGAATTACCAGTATGAACTCATAGCCCTGAGAAACAACTACGGTCTATTCACACAGGTATATGACAATGATTTCGACTATGCCAACGACCCGGCATTCTATACAGGAGTCTACAACCGTATGAACTCCCTTTATGGAACTGGAGGTCCCCTCGACTATGCCCTCAATATGCAGGAGGAGGGTTTCGGTGGTTCGGCGGTGACACAGAACCACAGCGTGTCGGTCACAGGCGGTAGCGAAAAGATCAATTACCTTGTTTCCTATAACTTTATCGGTAACAACGGTCTACTCGCCAACCACGATTACACCCGTAATTCCGTAAGAGCAAAAATCAACTCCGAGCTTTTCAAAGGAGTCAAGCTTGACTTCTCCACATTCTTCTATGGAGCCTCCACCCACGGCGGGGGTAAGTTTGACGGACTTGACGACCTTGTGAAGTATCCTATCAACGGCGGTACGTTCATGAGCCGTGACGAACTTCTCAATACCCAGACTCTGGGAATTTTCAGAACGATGACCTCTCTGTATTCAGCCACCAACCAATTGGTTCAGAACAGGGCAGCAAAGAGCACCAGCAGAGCTCGCCGTCTGGAAATGAACGCAGGAATCACTGTGGATTTCGCCAAGCACTTCACATGGCGCACATCAGGAAACTATGTTGCGATATGGGATAAATCCACATCGTTTGCAGGTCCTGAGAGCACCGGATTCCTCCTCGACCCGCTCAACACAGGTATGTCAGGCTCAATAGGCACAAAAGAAGGCTACAACTGGCACATCACCAACGTGCTCACCTATAGCCAGATTTTCAACGAACTCCATGACTTAAGCGTAATGTTGGGTCAGGAATATTCCTACAGCGAAAGCGAGGGCGTGTCGATGAGTCTTAAGAAATTCCCGAATCCCAACCATGGACTCGACTATATCGGCACTGCAGAGGTTTCGAGCAAATCCACTTCCCACTCTCACAGCAATATGCTGTCGTTTTTTGCCCGAGCCACTTATATCTACGACCAGCGCTATATCCTGACAGCCACTATGCGTGCCGACGGTAGCTCAAAGTTTGCAAAAGGTAACAAATGGGGTTACTTCCCCTCAGTTTCCGGTGCATGGCGCGTTTCTCAGGAACATTTCTGGGAAGAGGCTCCAATCAACAGTTGGTTTAATAACCTGAAGCTTCGTGCAGGTTATGGTGTCACCGGTAACAACGGTATCAGCGATAACCTTTACACCACAGCCGTGACCCTTACATCATATCCGATGGACAACAACGAGCAGAATGCGGCATTCATCCTCTCAAATGAGCTCGGCAACCGCAACCTCAAATGGGAATCTCTTCATGCAGCAAACGTAGGTCTTGACATAGGGCTTGTAAACAACAGGGTCAACCTCTCCGTAGACTGGTACAACAACCAGATATCCAACATGCTCATGTCTTCGACTATTCCAACCACTACCGGCTACAACAAGCAGATGCAGAATGTCGGAAAGATGCGCAACCGCGGTTGGGAAATTGCCCTCAATACCGTGAATATTGCAACACGTAACTTCACCTGGACATCAGTGCTGAATCTCTCATTCAACCGCTCCAAGGTTATCGAACTTAACAACGGACTTGAATACAAGACCTTCAATGCCGGTAGCTCTCTTTCCGGACAGGTGACATATTATGCGATGGTAGGTCAGCCTCTCGGCGATATGTTCGGTTACAAATATATCGGTATCTACACCACCGATGACTTCGACCCTGTGTATGACTCTGCAGGCAATGAAGTGGGCTACACTCTGAAAGACGGAGTGGTTAAGCCTTTCGGCGGAGAAGCAAAACCGGGTGATATGAAGTTTGCCGCCGACAATGAGGATGGCACCCAATTCACCAAACAGCTTCAGAAGATCGGTAACGGTACTCCGACCTGTATCGGTGGTTTCGGCAATACGTTTACGTTCAAGGGATTTGACGCCAATATCTTTATGAACTTTGCTCTTGGCAATGATATTTACAATGCTACGGCACAGTCGTTAAGCCCTTACGGACCTTACCAGAACACACTTGACAAGTTCGGCACAAACCATTATGCCCTCATCGACCCCTTGACCGGCAAGGAGGCAACAACCCTTTCCCGTCTCAAAGAGTTGAACCCTGACGAGAGTTCACGTCTCTGGTCGCTCACGGAAGGTAACTCCTCAAACATCATCTATCCATCCTCCTACTTCGTGGAAGACGGTTCTTACCTTCGTATCTCCCAGATAACTCTTGGTTACACATTCCCGGAAAAATGGATGAAGAAGGCCTTTATCAGCAAATTCCGCATCTATTTCACCGCAAATAATGTATATACATTCACTAAATACACCGGCTACGATCCCAACGTATCCTCCAGTAACGATGACGTAATCTGTACGCCCGGTTTCGACTCACGCGCATATCCTGCATCCCGCAGCTATGTAGTGGGTGTTAACCTCTCGTTCTAATGGTGACACTCTAAAGATTTAAAGTGATGACAACATATAATTCCAATAAATTGCGTAATATCATAGCAGCATTGGCAATCTTAGGCGGGGCCTCCATGCTTTTCACTTCTTGTGAAGACACACTTGAGATGCCCTCCTATACCAAAGACGATGTGGAATTCGCTTTTGCCGATGAGAACAATGCCGACCTTTTCATTCAGGGTATTTATCGCGGGCTTGTACATGAAGAATTCTATCGCCAGGCCAATACAGGCGAAATGACTACCATAGCGGCCGAGGATGCTTTCGAGGGAAACAAGCATTATATCTCCAACTATGCCTACGACCCAACGGCTCCTTATGTATTCAGTACGACTTATGGAGAATCCTACAAGAAGATCGAAGCATGCAATATCTCCCTATATCGTCTCGGGAAAATGGAAGAGACCGACAAGGTGAAGTCGCTCAAAGCGGAGGCAGTGGCTCTTCGCGCTTTCCTATATTTCAATCTTATCAGACTCTTCGGAGATGTGCCCTTCATCACTCAGCCTCTTGAAGTGCTCGACATCGATGATCCCGACGTGATCTACCCCAAGCGTTATGACCGCGACAAGATCTACGACTATGTGATCGATGAGATGGTGGAGACTATGGGCGATCTTCCCTGGTATTCCGAATGTGGCTACACCGAACGTATCAATCGAAACAGCGCATGCGGACTCCTGGCACGCATCTGTCTCCATGCAGCCGGTTATTCATTGAGATGGAATCTTGAAACCAATGATCCCTCGACTCTCCACATGGGACAACGCGAGGATCAGGCAAGAATCCGCCAGCTCTATCAGATAGCCGACGACGCCCTCGCCGAAGTGATGGCAAGAGGTGAAAACTCTCTAATACAGTCGCAAGGCGGTATGTCTGGTTTCCAATTCCTCTTCTTTAACTTCGACCAGAGAAATTTCGGTGCCGTGGCTCCGGAGATGATGTTCTCCCTGGCTCGTCTTGGCGACAATGTGGGTAGCACGACACTGGGTGTGTATGTAGGTACCCCGGGTGGCAGCCAGTATGCCATTTACGGTCAACGCAGGGCCTTGCAGTGCAAGCTTCCGACATATTACGTTTCATTTGATCCGGCCGATACACGCCGGGACGTAACCTGCTGCGATTACAACCCTCGTTCCCTTGGTCTTGACACAGACGCTGAAGTGGCCAACGCAGGCACCACTTATTCCTCCATCTGTTCCGGCAAATACCGTATCCAATGGCAGGTGGCTCCAAATGCAGCGGCAGAGCGTAACCTTAACATCCCGATGTTGAGATATTCAGATGTATTGCTCATGTATGCAGAGACTCAGAATTATCTTAACAACGGACCAACCGGCGCTGCCATCGCCGCTCTACAGCAAGTGCGCGACAGGGCCGGCATCGGAAGTATGCCTATCCCGGGCGGTAAGGATGCTTTCCAGGATGCTCTTCTGCAGGAACGTATGTGGGAACTTTCCGATGAATTCCTGCTCCGCACCGACCTCGTGCGTATGAACCTTCTCGACCGTGAAGTCAACAAGGCAATAGAAGCCATCAAGGCTTTCTCAAAACGCGAAGGCGACTATAGTGGAATCGCTACTTATCGTCTCTATAAATTTGCCAAGGATGAAAACAAATACGGCACAGATTTCCTAACCGTAGATTTTATCGATATCACAGATCCGGCTGAAGAGGCGATAGTGGCTGTCACCAATCCTAACGCCAACGCAGGTAAGGAAGACTATGTAAAGGCTCTGCAGGAAATAGCTGCCAAACATGGTAAAGACGGCAATGCCATCTGGTATCCTTGCAACATGTTTATGGCATGGGACAACAACTGGAATAAGAATGGACGTCTCTTAGGAGGTTTCCGTCAAGGAGCTGAAAACAACCAGATCCTTGTGGGTAACACTATCGCACAGAAACCTACCGGATATCAGGAAAACAAAAATGAATATCCCGACTGGATTCAGGGACCTTTCGGACTCTATTTCGGTTATAAGCACAACCAGACGGAACTTTCTCCCTTTGCCAACCAGGCAGCCGGACATCCGCTCGTGGATAACCCGCGTCTGACTCAGCTGCCCGGCTATCCCGGCTATACAGGGGTGCAGTGATGTTGACCAAAACTCCTGACAGGGGAGATCTTCTCCGCTCCCCTGTCGGAATATCATAATAAACAATCAGAAAAAATTCACTTCATTTAATTAACTAATTAACACATGAAAAAATCTTTACTTCTTTCAGCTGTGGCTCTTGCAGCCCTAACAGCAAAGGCTGAAGTCGTGGACTATGACTTCAATACCAATCCCGCGTTCTTCACATTACTTTATTCTGAGGAATATGAGTATGGTCCATGGAGCGGCGAATACGACCTTATCGACAAATATGGTATGGATGTAAACACATCCGGAACCATGTTCTGCGAAAAGGATCTGGAAGGCAATTGGGTTGCAATTCCCAACTATGCAATCGACCTTGTAGACGGTCAGACCTATAACCTGAAGGCTGACGATATGGAAGAATTAGACTATTCTCATCCTTTCCTTTGCTGGGATCAGGATGGCGTAGGTCCGTCACGCGTTCACTACTTCAATGGCTGGAACAACACTGAAGTTTATGAAGATAAGGATTACGGTGCCGCTTCCGAGGATGATTTCATCGCCAGCAAGGGTGCTCTCGGTTTCCTCCGTCAGGGCAACAACGCTGCCCGTACAGGCACATGGGTTCAATTCCCGGAATTTAAGGATCCCGCCAAAGTGACTGTCTGGATGTGTAACCAGGGTGGCGACTACCATGAAAAGGGCCTTTATTGCGAGATAACTCCGGTGATTAATGGAGAGGCTCTTGAAGCTATCCCGGTTGAGGGTCCGTCAGATTACGTAGCTAAACGTTACTACAAGGTTGAAACTACTCTTCCTGCAACTGTTAAGGGTAATGTAGCTCTCCGCGTAGGTTGCGGCGGTAGCCAGGTTCAGCTCGTTCACGTTAGTATCGCATCTGCTGATGAAGCCGGTATCGAAGGTATTATCATGGATGCTGATAACGCAAATGCTCCCGTTTACAACATGTTTGGTGTAAAAGTTGATGACTCTTACAAGGGTGTTGTTATCAAGAACGGTAAGAAATTCATCCGTAAATAATTTCTAACCCCGATATACGCGATATATCCATCTATTTTCTTAGATGCGATATATCGCGTTTCCCTTTTAATAGCAACCACATAAACAATACCAACTCAAATATTAACCTAAAAACATCAACACCTTGAAACTAATTAAAAGAATAGCAATAGCCATTTGTGCATTGGCTTTCGCGGGTGAGTGTTACGCTGACGATGCCAAGCTCCTTGCTTTCCCGGGTGCTGAGGGTTTCGGACGTTACACCCTCGGAGCAAGGGCAGTTGCCAATCCGGAGATCTACCATGTCACCAATCTCAATGATAATGGCACAGGCTCATTCCGCGACGCTGTGAGCAAGGAGGGCAGAATAATCGTTTTCGATGTCTGTGGCACTATCCAGCTGAAATCACCTCTCGTAGTAAAAGGAAACAACACGATTCTCGGACAGACAGCGCCGGGTGAGGGTGTGCAAGTGTATGGCGAACGTGTCAGCTTTTCCGGAGCCAACAATCTTATCGTTCGCCACATGCGTTTCCGTATGGGCGTTAAAGGCACTGACGGTGCGGATGCCTGTGGCGTGGCTAACGGTACGGATATGATTTTCGACCACCTCTCCGTCCTTTGGGGCAGGGATGAGACTTTCTCTATTAGCTGGGACAACAAGAACAACCGACCGGCTAACATCACTATCCAGAACTCCATTATGGGTCAGGGTCTTCAGTCGCACTCTTGCGGCGGTCTTATCCAGACTATCGGTGGCGTGACCCTTTACCGTAACCTCTATATCGAGAACAAAACCCGCAATCCCAAGGTTAAAGGTCTGAACCAGTTTGTCAACAATGTTGTCTACAACTGGGGTAACGGTGGATGCTATATCCAGAGCGACTCGGAAGGAGACTCCTGGGCCGATATTGAAAACAACTATTTCATGAAAGGCCCGTGGAATGGTGCCACAGCACCTTTCAGCCGTGGTATCGAGACTTTCCGTTATTATGGTGCCGGAAACTATTATGACGATAATAAAGACGGAGTATTAAACGGTCATGAAATGAGTGTAGATGAGATGAGCGGTAAAGAGGGGGGAACGGCTCCTTATTCCACTTATTTTCCTTCACTCGATGCTCTCAACGGTAACATCACAGACTATAACAAAACTGCTTCCGAAGCGATTCAGCTTATTCCGGAGATCTCAGAAAAACTTTCAGCTGCAGATGCCTATGAGTGGATTCTGAAGTATGCAGGTCCTCTTCCTGTACGCGATGATGTAGACCAATATATCATTGATGAAATGGCTTCCTACGGTCTGGAAGGTACCAAAAACGGTATTACTACCGAGGCTACGCTTCCTCACAAGGGCACGGGCGTTATCTCCGGCGGCGTGAAACCTCTTGACTCAGACAATGACGGAATTCCCGACGAATGGGAGACTGCAAACGGGCTTAACCCGAATGACCCTTCAGATGCCGTGAAACTCAACGCTCAGGGATACACCAACATCGAGGCTTATTCTCATACCATTACAGGGCCATATCCCTATATCAAGAAACCGACCAATCTGAAAGTGACCAAGCAGGAAAAAACTTCGTTAACCCTTTCCTGGGACCTCAATAAGAACACTGCAAACGGTTTTGAGATCGAAGTTTCCACAGACGGCAAGAACTTCACCAAGGCCGGTGAGGCAGCCGCCGCTGCTACTTCCGCAACTATTACCGGTCTGACTGAAAAGACCAATTATCAAGTGCGCGTTCGCTCAGCAGGTAACGGTCTCGTTTCCGACTATTCAGATGTATTGGCCACCGAGACAATCGGGGATCCTTCAGTTCCGGCACAACCTACAGACCCATTCCCGGCTGTGGGAGCCAAAGAGGGTATAGCAGCCGGCCTTACTTTCACTTGGGTAGACAATGTCAAGTCATACGGAGGCGACGTGACCTACGCTCTTTATCTCGGCACATCCGCCGACAATATGGAACAGAAAGCCACAGGACTTACCAAGACAGAATGGACCACGAAAGACCTTAAGGCTAATGTAACCTATTACTGGCGTGTGGATGCAACCAACACCATCGGCACCACCACCGGAAATGTATGGAACTTCACAACAACAGCGGGAGGAGTGCTCTTCTACGCTGACTTCAACACAATGCCTGAGGAGTATGGAGCCAAATGGGCGAACATTACATCCAATACCAATATCATCAATTCCAAGAACGCTGAGGTAACTTACAATGGAATGAAGATAGGTTCGGGTGACAATTCACTCCGCATCATTGCAATGTCGGAAGCCAATGCATCCGAGGATACAAGTAAGGATTACGGGCCTGCCGGCGAAGAACACCGCGGCGCTTCTCCCCGTTGCGTTCAGTTCTATACTACGGCTGCCGGCGGTTATATCGAGACTCCGGAAGTGCAGGGTCCTTGTGTGGTGACTGTTTATCTCGGTAATACGGCCAACAGTTCCAATACCGCCAAACTTCACACTATTGAAGGTGGAAAGCAGGTGGCTTCAATGGATATGCCGATGACTAAGAAGAAGACATATAAGTTCACCACTACATACACCACTGCCGGACCGGTTAAATTCCGTTTCGATGCAAACGGCAAGAAGGTGAATGTAAACGATATTCTCGTGGAGCGTTATGTTGATCCTAATGAAGCTCTTTCAGTAACGACCATTACTGATGATAAGGATGAGGACGCACCGATCTATAATCTTATGGGTATCCGCGTAGACGAATCCTATAAAGGTATTGTGATCAAGAACGGCAAGAAGTACGTGCAACGTTAATCAGTCTATAGCTGATTGACTAAAAGAATTCCGGGGGATGAGCCTCAAAACTCATCCCCCGGATATTATTTTATACTCTTCCGATTTTAATCGTCGGAGTATTTCAGACAATCTTATCGATTACACTTCAATTTTCTTATATTTCGGTACAAGCAGTTTCATGATAACCCATGCAAGGATATAAGCTACAGCGCAAATGCTGAATACGATCATATATCCTGCCGGTTTGCCGGCAAACTGAAGGAACTGGAAGGATGGCCCCATGCCCTCGGCATAACTGAAGAGATGGCCTGAACCCCAGTTGATGGCAAATGAACCAAGACCTCCGGCCATTGTGCCGATACCCACGATTGAAGCAACGGTTGATTTCGGGAACATATCACCGATGGTCGAGAAGAGGTTGGCGCTCCATGCCTGATGGGCTGCTCCGGCCAAACCGATGATGATTGCCGGCCACCAAACTGAATATTCACCAAGAGGCTGTGCAAACAGAGCCAATACCGGGATAAAGGCAAATATAAGCATTGCACGCATTCTACCGGCGTAAGGATTCATACCCTTGTTTTCAACAAATATTTTCGGGAGATAGCCGCCTCCGATTGAAAGCACTGTCACGATGAAATAGAGTGTGAAAATCAAAGCCTGACCCATAGAGGAGTAAGAGGTGAAACCGAACTGATCGGAGAAATATGCGGGAGCCCAGAAGAGGAAGAACCACCAAACACCGTCGGTCAGCGCCTTACCGGCAACAAATGCCCATGTCTGACGATATTTGAAGCACTGCCAGAAAGGAATGGTCTTATTCTCGTCTTCCTTAATTTCTTTCTCTGATTCTCCTTTGTCGTCCTGCATGATATATGCAAGCTCTTCTTTGTTGACATATTTTGAATTTTCGGGACGAGCATACATCTTACCCCAGAATCCCATCCAGATGAAACCAAGGGCACCGATAATTATAAATGCCATTTCCCAACCGTAGAGTTTTGCAAGCCATGGAATACAGAGAGGGGCTGCGAGAGCGCCTACAGACGCACCGGAATTGAAGATAGAAGTGGCGAACGCACGGTCCATCTTCGGGAAATATTGTGCAGTGGTCTTGATAGCTGCCGGGAAGTTGCCCGATTCACCGATTGCAAGCAATGCGCGGCAAGCGAGGAAGAGCCATACACTAATGGTCGAAACTGTCAGAGCCATCGCTGAGCCTTTCTGAATGTCATACAGGGCTTCGATGGAGCCAAGGCCGGCGATATGAATCGTGGCCCAGCCGCAGAAAGCGTGGAGACACGCTGCCAGCGACCATACGAAAATCGCTAAAAGATAACCCTTCTTTGTGCCCAGAAAGTCGATGACCTTACCGGCAAAAAGACTGATTACAGCATAAAAGATTGAAAAGAAAGCCGTGATCTCACCATAGTTGGCATCACTCCAGTGGAATTCCGGCTGGATAAAATCTTTCCAGGTCAGGGATAACACCTGACGGTCAAGGTAGTTGATAGTAGTTGCAAAGAAGAGCAGCGAACAAATCATCCAACGCCAATTGGTGCGTTTGACTGCTCCTGCAGCTATCGAGCTTGTCATATCCATATTATAAGGGTTAGGTTTTGGGTTAATTTTCAAGTATTATTGTCGCATTGATATCGGTCGCTACCCACAATTTGGAAGGATTAAGAACCTAAATCGTCAAACATAAATCGTATATTTAACGATTCAGGTTCTTCTTTATTGTCATCGTTAGGCAAGATTGCCGATACTTTTTGCTCGTAAATTGACAAATCTTAGACCCAATTACTCTAAAAAATGTTAATGTCGGGATTTTATGCCCCAATATTGAAAATTTTTTCAGTCGGGTCTTAGATTTTGAGACGTGGCATCAGAATTTGAAATATTCTTTAGCGTTGTTGTAGCAGATGTCTTCTACCATCTGGCGGAGACGTTTCTCCTCGTAGCCTTTGAAAGGTATCTTGCCGGCTTCCACATCGCTACCAAGAATATTGCAGAGACATCTGCGGAAGTATTCATGACGAGGATAGGAGAGGAAGGAACGAGAGTCGGTCAGCATACCTACAAAACGGCTAAGCAACCCGAGGTTGGAGAGAGACTCCATCTGCTTGGTCATGCCGTCGAGCTGATCGTTGAACCACCATCCGCTACCAAATTGAATCTTACCGGGCACTGAACCATCCTGGAAGTTGCCGAGCATGGTTGCAAGCATATCGTTGGCGTCTGCATTAAGACAATACAGGATTGTCTGAGCCAGCTTGCCACGGGTGTTAAGCGTGTCGAGCAGTTTGGCGCATGACTTCGCTGTGGGGAATTCGCCAATCGAGTCGAAACCGGTGTCGGGACCCAGACGCTTGAACATGATAGTGTTGTTGTTGCGGATAGCGCCATAATGGAACTGCTGTGTCCAGCCGGATTCATAGTCCATCTCTCCGAAGATCACGAGCATGGCTGATTTGAACTTGCGGATCTCTTCTCCGTCAAGCTTCTTGCCTGAGTAAACCTTATCGAAGATAGCTTCGATTTCCGCGTCGGTATAATCGGAGGCATAGAATTCCTCGATGCCATGGTCGGAAAGACGGCAACCCATTTCTTCAAAGAAGTCGTGACGTTTCTGAAGGGCGGCGATGAGGTCGGCAAACTTGTTGATAGTTACTCCGGAAACTTCAGCGAGTTTTTCAACGTAATCGCGGAACTCTTTAGGATCTTCTACGGCCATAGCCTTGTCAGGACGCCATGTCGGCAATACCTTGATCTCAAAACCGCTGTCGCGAAGCTGTTTGTGATATTCGAGAGAATCCACCGGGTCGTCTGTGGTGCAGACTGTCTTCACATTGTAATGACGCATCAAGCCTTTTGCCGACATATTCGGATCGTTGATAAGCTTGTCGTTGCAGGCGTCGAAAATCTCTTTTGCAGTCTCAGGATTGAGAAGCTTGTCAATTCCGAAAGCTGTCTTGAGCTCAAGGTGAGTCCAATGGTAAAGGGGGTTGCGGAATGTGTAAGGCACTGTCTCAGCCCATTTCTGGAATTTCTCCCAGTCGGATGCATCGCCTGTGATGAAATGTTCGTTAACACCGTTGGAACGCATTGCACGCCATTTGTAGTGGTCGCCTCCAAGCCAGATTTCCGTGATCGACTTGAATCTGTAGTCGTCTGCTATCATCTTGGGCACAAGATGGCAGTGATAGTCGATGATTGGCATCTTTTCAGCATTGGTGTGGTAGAGATCCTGAGCCACACCGCTCTCGAGAAGAAAATTCTCATCTAAAAATTCTTTCATAATCTAAATATTAGTGATGTTAATTATATTGTCAATTCTTAACTCTAAACTCTTAATTCTTAATTCAGGGCTCTTGCTTCTTCGCTCTTAACTCGCAATTCCAAGCGGCACGTCCCCTCTCTACTTCAATTCAGAATTCCCGGCCGTTAACGCGTACATTCTTGATCGTGAAGTTTTCGATATATTCGGGATGAAGCTCTCCTTTGTCGGCTGTGATGTCAAGATTTTCAAAAACGAAATTGCTTAGATGATATTGATCCTCGCGGTTTTTCACGTTGAAAAATGAATCACAGTCGAATTTTATGTTGCGCATCGTTATATGGTCGGAATAAGACATAGGAACGCTTTCACGCCCTTTGAGGTCATAAAACTGAGTCCACGGAGCGACGAGCAGGAAATTCTTGCCGTTGCCTTCTATATCTTCCACTGTTATATATTCATATTGTTGCGGGGTGTCCGGTCGCATCTTCAGCCACAAGAGGTTGTTAGCCTCATTCACTTTAATCCTCCTGAGAATGATATTATGGTTGTAGACGCTTTCCGAGCCTAAAGTCAGGCAACCGTGGCTGAAACCGTATTCACAATCCTCTATGAGGATATTTTCATTCGGACCGTCTCCTTCCATTTCAGGGAACTTTGAAAGGTCGACATCCTCATAGTTTATACGGAATGCGTCGGCATACGGACCTTTCCCGCCCTTTATAGCCACCGCATCGTCGTTGACTGACATATAGCAATTCTTGATAAGCACATTCCTGACCACATCAAGGTCGATGGCATCAGTCGACGGTGCCTTTACAGGTTGTGCCGGCGAATAGATATGGAGGTTTAACAATTTAATGTTCTCGCTGTTGTAGATATGAGTGGTCCAGAATGCAGAATTTTGAAGGTTCACCCCATCGATCTGCACATTCTTACTGTTGGAAACGTAGACGAGGCGTGGACGCTGCTCATCTTTATTTGTGCATTTGGGATTCCATTTGCGACGCTCCCAAAAATGTTTCCAAAAAGTATAACCGTTTCCGTCGATGGTGCCTTCCCCGGAGATGGTGAAACCATCAACTCCGTCAGCGTTGATTAATGCCGGATAATAGAGACAAGTCTCTCCCTCGATACGGGTTTTTGTAAGAGGATAATCGCTGGGGTCACTGCTTCCCATCAATGTGGCGCCTTTCTTGAGATAAAGGTGCACCCCGGGCTTAAAGAATATTGCTCCGGTAAGGTATGTGCCCTCCGGAACCACTACCACTCCGCCTCCATCGGCTTCTATCTTATCGATAAGAGCCTGAAGTTCCTGAGTGTGCACCAGTCCGTCGTTTACTACACCATAATCGGTGATTCTGTATTGTTTCCCTAATTTTGAGAGTTCAACGGGAGTCGTGTCTCTGAACCATTCGGAAATTTCCGTTCCGTCGGGCCAGAGGTCTACCGGCGTCGCCTGTTTCTTTGCGAACCCGTAGTTGCTCCATATCACACATGCCAGAAGGATATATAAAAACTTTTTCATCTGATTGAATCTCATTTGGGGGTTATTTCAACTTGTAAACTTCCGAACCGGCAAGCAGCACACATCCGGTGGTGTAGTCATCGAAATCCGGTTTGGAATCGTAAGCCACAGGCTGTCCGTCTTTAGGTTCTTTACCAGTGCCCTGCACATAACCGATATATCCGTTAGGGTGGATTGCTTCATTCACGATGCCGTTCCAAGCCTTTGTGAGGGCCGGAAGATATTTCGCACGGTCGAGAATCCCATTGTTGATACCCCATGCCAGGCCGTAGGCAAAAAGTGCCGTGCCGGAAGTTTCCTTACCTCCGAAATTGCTCTCGTCATGCATGCTGACATTCCAGAAACCGTCTTCACGCTGACATTTCACGGCAGCCTCAAGCATCTTCTTCAAATCGCTGATATAGACCGCCCGATGAGGATCGTTTTCCGGAAGCTCCTGAAGCACTTTTACCAACGCAGCCACTACCCAGCCGTTTCCGCGCGACCAATAGCAGTTCTTCCCGTTAGGTTCCTTATAAGGAGGCACAAAATCCTTGTCTCGCCACCAAAGACCCTCTTTTTCATTGAAAAGTCCACCGGCCAGCGAGTCGCGGGTCCATTCATACATTTGCCAAGCTTTTTCGTTGTAGCGTTGATCTCCTGTCAGAGCACTCATCTTAGCAAGAACAGGCATACCCATCTGTATCGCGTCTATCCATGTCCAATCGTCAATCTGAGGGGTATTGACAAGCATATTCATGTTTGCCTTTGTCTTTGTGAGCATCTTCGGCTCCGGAGTAAGACGGTAGAGGTCAATATAAGTCTGTGAACATGCGTAATTGTCGGCATTGCGGGTCTGAGTCTCATCCTTGCGCATACCCCAGTTAAACCCGTCGCCCCATTCATAGGCATAGTCGTAATATCTGTTGTCGGGATATATGGAATGGAGAGCCATAAGACCTTCAAAATAGACGGCACGGGTCCAGATATTCCCTTCATAGACTTTCTTACGGGAATAATACGGTATGTCTTTTAATGGATCGGGATGGTTTTTCAGATAATAGTCGTTTATCTTGATCAGCGTTTTCAAAGTTTCCTCTCTCGGAGGCAAGGTATTCTCCGCCGCAGCCGGAAGAAGGAAGAAAAATGCAAGAGTCGAAAATAATATTTTTTTCATCATGTCAGGAATGAATGTGTTTTTATTTTGAAAGTTTTAATGGGATGAGGCTCACAGTGGAATTGAGTCCGGAAGGCACCGTCGGCCAGTCGAAACTGAATTCCCGTGCATTGGTGACTGAGGCAATATTGGCATCCTTGAAAATCCTCCATACCACACCTCGCCGCTCATAATCCGCAATTCTGTTGGCCTGTAGGTTTGTCACGTCAATTTCAAGGGTATTAAGTCCGGGTTTCAGGAATTCTCCTACGGAGAGGGTGAAGGGCACGCTCCATACTTTCCCTGCCGGTTTGCCGTTTATCTTCACATCTGCGCTTTCCCTGACATCCCCGAGGTCGAGCAACCAATCGTCGGCTACTTCATAATCATCGAGAGTGAATTCCAGAGTATAGCGGCCGGTGCCGAAATTGACTGACGCGTCAGGGTGGGGGAGGCTTGTCCAGGAATAGATGGAATCTGCCTCAAATACTCCCTCAATTGTAGGTTCACTTTTCGGGAAACTTACCCTCCATCCCCTGTCTAAAATCCTCGGCTCGCCTTTCGACTCGACATAAGCCCAGGGTTCGGCTGATACAGTAGTTGGGAATGTTTTCAGCAACAGGGATTGTCCCGGTGTGAGTTGCAATCTCACTTGCGTCTCTCCCTTGTCTGATTTACGTGTAGTCGCCATGCCTTTACGCCCGGTCAGCGGGTCGAATATCTGGACTGTTTCTGCCTCAGTTGCCAGTGTTACAAATTCGTCAACCGGTCTGTCATTCAGCAGAGCCATAAAATAATTCCAACCCCCGGCTTCATTTTTCCTGCGGATAATTGACAGTCCGTGGCGTGTCCGCATTTCCTCGGGCTGCATTCCGCTAAGTGCCAAGGCATCTTCATAGTTCGGGGCTGTTAATATCCGTCCTTTACCGTATGCCTGAGCGGAGGATTCCCCTGTCATGGCCGGTAGGTTTCCGGCGAGAGAGTCGAATTGTTTCTGCCGGTTGTCAATGTTTCCCAGACCGGGAACCTCAGAAGGTAACGATCCTACAAAAATCACTGTTGCCCCTTCATTGGCGAGTTCAAGAAGCCGACTAAGTGTGGAGGGTTGCATGAACCGTATCGGTGGCACTATGACGGCACCATAACTTGCACCCCCTCGGGCCATAAGTTTTCCCTCGCTAACATCTATATCGTTCAGAAGCGCATCGGAAATGTAATCCACATCATAACCTGCATTGATTATACGGTTTACTGCCTCTTTTATATCCGGCATGCGTTGGTCCATCTTGTGGATATCAAACATAAGATAGGGATTTCCTTTCTGGCGTTGCCATATTTCATCTATAGGGAAATAGAGAAGAAAATCATTATCGGGGACACCGGCTGCAAGAAACGACTGCACCCTGCCCACATATCTGAAAAGAGAATCGGCATCCTGCCAGATACTGTTGGTAGGCGACATATTAACAGAGGCATAGAACATCCAACCGGGGAAAGCTGCACCTTTCGGAGAATAGGGGGCACCATGGAAATAGACATGGTTTACGCCGGAAGCGAACATCTGGTCAAGCTCCGGCTTACACCTCGAGAGAGAAGTGCGGAAATGTTCAGTCAGCCATGTGAGGGCTTCGGCCGATGTCAGTTGTTTCCCGGTGAGATGTGCAGCCGAAGAGGCGAATTTCAACACTGCCGGATCGGCATCGCTCGGCCGCGACGGGCCGTCTTGTACCAAACCGGGAATGGCGAAATCGGTCTGCCCGAAAGATTCACATTCCGGAATATCTACAGCTGCATAAAGGTCGATTATATTGGCCGGTGAACCGTGGCTCTGATTCCTCACCCTTACTCCGCGGGAATTGCTGCGAGCCATCCATATATCCGTGAAATTCTCCCTCAACAGGCGTCCCAAGGTGAAACGATAGTCTCGCACCACTCTTGCTCTAATATCGCTATTGTTTTCATTGTCAATAAATTCCGGAATATAAAGTTCAAGACTATAGCCATGGTCTCTACGGAATTCATCCAGAATATTATCGGCCCAGTCGGAACCATACACTTCGTAGGAATCGTTGAAGAATGAGTTAGGGTAAGGTGCTCCCGATTCGTCGAAAGCTTTGTCAAAACGGTCAAGATAACTATTTACAGCCACGCTGTCATAATGGTTGAGCACATATCCCTCTCCACCGGGCGCGGCTCGTTTCACTTTCTGGAATGTTCGGCCACTGAAGATTGCATATATCGCCCAGTCTCCTTTCCCTTTGGGGGATTTCCAAGAAAGTAAGGTGTCTTTGTTCACTTGAGGGGTGATGTCGATACGATTGTCGCCGTTTACTGCCACCACTGCCTGTAGAGTTGCGATTCCTTGCTGTTTGGGGTCAGCCGGGCGAATCTTTTCGTGAATTTTCTCCACCGGTCCGAGTGTGCGTATTTCAACTATACGTTTGCGGGCACTGTGGTCAAGACCCACTTCCGGTCCTCCGAAAGGCCAACCGGTTCCATTGTTCATATCTATTTGCAGGCCAAGGCGATCCCCTTCCGCTATGGTATGCTTAAGCATATCCATCCATTGGGAAGACAGATAAGGGATATCGTTTACCTCATTGCCTTTCACTCCATAAATCGGAGTAATCTCCACTCCTCCCAGGCCTTTCTCTGCAAACTCTTCAAGATTGAAAGAAAGCCCTTCACGATCGACGGCGCTACCGAGCCACCACCATCTTACGAACGGACGGTTTTCCACCTCCACAGTATACCAGTCTGTCGGGGCTGAGTCTTTCTCAGCCCCGACAGCCGTCGGTTGCATGCAAAATATTGATGCAATTCCAAGTAACAGTATCCTGTGTTTTCTCTTCATTACGTGGCTCCGGTTCTCTCTTTTCTCACTTTCCTTCCAACACGTCTGTGAGAGCTTTCCGGATGCCGTTTTTACGTATCGAGGTCAGATATTCGGTTGCCTTCTCTAAAAATCCGGGTATCTCTTTCCCGAAATTCTCAGAGAATATATCGCTATCTAAAATAGTTGCCACTGTAGATTTGAGGTCGTTGTCGTTCCAACTTTCCTTTATCAGCGCCACGTGTTCCGGCTTGTCTTCCGGAGTAAATGGAGAATCCGGAGCATACATTGCCAGCAGCGCCGCAAATGTAAAGACAGACAGGTCGGCAAGTTTGTTGAGCTTGGTCCAGTTGTCTTTAAGTGTCGGATAGTTGCGTGTTTCCCATTTCGACAGGGAATTGAGGGCGATTGACCTCAGCTGATGGTTGATATAAGGATTGTAGAAACGCTCCAGGATCTCTTCCGAGAATTCCTTCAGTTCCTTCGGATCTTCATCGATAACGGGGATTACTTCCCTCTCAATGAAGAGGTTGACAAATTTATTGATTTCGGGGTCGCTGAAAGCTTCAAACACCGTGTTGTTTCCGGCAAGAATCGATAGAGCAACCATACCGGTGTGGGCACCGTTGAGGATTCTCACTTTCTTGTCGCGGAATTCCTTCACAGACGGTAGGAAATAGACATTGAGTCCGGCTTTATCCAAAGGAAGTTCCTCTTTCACTTTGTCGGCTTTCTCACCGCCGATCACCCAGAGATGATAGAGTTCACCTTTCACCAGAGCCTTGTCTTCATATCCCTTCTCTTTCTCAATCTCCTTCACTGAGTCCTCGGAATAACCGGAGACGATACGGTCTACAAGGGTGTCGCAGAAAATGCAACTGTTGTTAACCCAGTCGATGAATTCCTTTTCAAAACCGGCATTTTCGGCATGCTTGGTGACATACTCGAGCAATCTTGCTGCATTGTTCTCGCTAAGTTCGCAGCTAAGGAAAATAAGCCCCTTATCTTTGTCGCCGTTGAAATGTTTGTAGCGGTGGTGAAGCAGGGCGGCAACTTTACCCGGGAAAGTGGCGGCACACAGTTTGGTGGCGTCATCCTCATCATACTTGATACCCTGTTCGGTGGTGTTGGATATCACGAAACGCAATTCCGGAGATTCGATTATGACTGCGTATTCTTCGGGGTGTTCCGTAGGTGAAAATGCCTTCTCAAGCGATGTGATAAGGCGAGTTTCCTTTTTAGGAGTCCCGTTTTCAACTCCTTCCAGACAGACATTGTAAAGGCAATCCTGCTTTTCAAGATTCTGGATGGTGGGATTGTACTTGAAACGCGGAGAGACTACGGCTACGGAGGTGTCGATCACACCCTTTTCATTAGCAGTGTCTATGATCCAGTCTACAAACGCTCTTAGAAAATTTCCTTCTCCAAATTGAAGCACTTTGACCGGGCGTTTGATTCTTTTTACTTCCAAATCGGAATTATTAAGTTGTTTCATGATATATGATATTTTTTAAGGCTAAAGGTTACTGACTACAATTGCCAACAATATTGCAAATATAAATAAAATTATGTAAACTATGATATGAGGCTATGCCAAAATCCAATTTTTAAATTTTTTTGTGTGTGCAGTTTAGGAAATTATATTACCTTTACAACAGATATGCGTAATGGATTTTTCTGCGAATTATAAAATAACTTGAAATAATATCATGAAACAACCGATTATCTTGCTGTTTGCGTTTGTGATGGCCTTAGGTTCATCTGCCCAGACTTACCGATTTGATTTTACCGACTCGAAAAAACCGAAAACAGACTACATACGGGTAAATCCCAATGATATCTATACCCCCGAAAAGGGATACGGCTACGACTTTCCGGAAGCGGCCGCTTCTGCAAGCAATCATCCTTTCTTCTTCTCAGTTGCAGTGCCTGATGGAAATTATCTTGTCACAGCAGTTGTCGGCAACAAGAAAGCTCCCGGTGAGACCACTCTCCGCGCTGAGTCGCGTCGACTTTTCTTTGAAAATGAACATACGAAAAAAGGGGAGTTCAAAACCTACAAGTTTGTCGTAAACAAGTATAGCAACGAAATCAACCTTGGCGACTCCGCAAGGTATATAAAGAAAGGAAGTCGCAACAAACCTAACTGGGATGAAAAACTGACATTGGAATTCAACGGAGACATGCCCCAATTGGCTTATCTCGAAATTGAACCTACCGATTCAGTGCCCACAGTATTCATCAGCGGCGACTCCACCGTCACCGACTATGATGTGGAACCCTACGCAAGTTGGGGCCAGATGATACCTCGCTGGTTCACGGATCAGGTGGCTTTCGCTAACTATGCCGAATCCGGTGCCCGTCTGGATTCATTCAGGGAACGAGGACGCTGGGATAAACTCCTGTCGGAAGTGAAACCTGGGGACTATGTGATGATCGAATTCGGACATAACGACCAGAAACTCAAGGGTCCGGGTAAAGGTGCCTACTATTTCTATATGACCAATCTTAAGGAATATTTGGATGAGGTGCGTTCCCGCGGCGCTTATCCCATATTGCTCACTCCCACACGTCGCCGCTATTTCGACGACGAGGGCCGTATCAAAGATTCCCATGAGGATTATCCGGAAGCCATGAAGTTTATTGCTCAGAAAGAAAATGTACCTCTGATCGACCTGCAGGAAATGACCCGCGTTCTCTATGAGACCCTTGGAGTGGAAGGCTCCAAGCATGCTTTCGTGCAATATCCTGCGGGCACTTATCCGGGTCAGAAAGAGGATTTGAAAGACAATACGCATTTCAATCCCTATGGAGCCTACGAGATTTCGCAATGTGTCGTGGAGGGTCTGAAGGAACTCAATCATCCCCTCGTGGAATTTATCCGCGAAGATTATCAAACCTACGATCCTGCAAATCCCGATTCCTTCGAGTCTTTCAAATGGATAGAATGTCCATTTATCGAAATCACAAAACCGGAGGGAAACTAAGACCCTATGAGATTTTCGGGTATCTATAAGCCTTTTAAGGGTATCATAGCCTTTATTTTGCTTTTGTCTTTTCCGCTGATTGCTCGCGCTCAAAGCAATATTGCCGCTCCGATGAAAGACAGTAATCAGGTGGTGGATAATACGCTTGACAGCCTGAACCTGGCGCGGACTGCGCGACCGCTGGCCGGAAGCACCCGTAAAGGGGATAACCCGGTGCTCTTCCTGGTGGGCAACTCCACGATGCGCACGGGCACTCTCGGAAATGGAAACAACGGTCAATGGGGCTGGGGTTATTTCGCTCCCGATTTTTTCGATGAAAGTAAGATTACGGTAGAAAACCATGCTCTTGGCGGTACAAGCAGTCGCACTTTCTACAATAAACTTTGGCCCGAAGTTCTGGCCGGAGTGAAAAAGGGCGACTGGGTGGCGATAGAGTTAGGTCACAACGACAACGGTCCCTACGACAGTGGCAGGGCTCGGGCTTCTATTCCCGGCATAGGTTGTGATTCTCTACAAGTAACTATTCAGGAAACCGGAGTAAAGGAAACTGTCTATTCCTATGGGGAATATATGCGACGGTTTATCCATGACGTAAAGCAACGAGGCGCTTTCCCGCTCTTGGTCTCCCTTACACCCCGGAATGCCTGGGTGGATGAAGACAGCACTATAATTGAACGAGTTGCAGACACCTACGGTCTATGGGCCAAAGAGGTGGCAAGCGAAGAGGCTATCCCCTTTATTGACCTGAATGAAATCACGGCGCTAAAATTAGAAACTTTCGGTAAGGATAAGGTGAAAGATATGTTTTATCTCGACAGAATACACACCAGCGAATTTGGAGCAATGCTTAATGCAGAATCCTTTGCCGACGGCTTACGCCAATACGTAGGTTTGGAATTAGCTGATTATCTGAAACCTGTAGAAGAGGATCTCGTTTCCGGCTCCTCTCGTTCGGAGGGTTGCCCAATGCTTTTTCTGGCAGGCGACAGCACGGTAAAGATTCCCGATAACGATACGACCGGTCGTTGGGGGTGGGGAAGTGTGATCGACCAACTCTTTGACACTGACAGGATATCGATAGAAAACCATGCAAGATCCGGAAGAAGTTCCCGTACATTCCTTGAAGAGGGCCTATGGGATAAAATATATAATGCCCTCGAGCCGGGTGACTATGTATTGATACAGTTCGGCCACAATGATTCCGCCGATATTAATGTGGGAAAAGCCAAAGGATCCCTCCCCGGAGTCAGTGAAGAAAGTAAGGTCTTTAAAATGGAGAATACAGGCCGGTATAAAGTGATTTATACTTTCGGATGGTATCTTCGCAAATTTGTGAGAGATGTATTGGAAAAAGGAGCAACTCCCATACTCCTCAGTCCAACGCCTCTGAATAAATGGGATAACGGACATATAGAGCGCAACACCGGCACATACGGTGGCTGGACTCGTGAGGTGGCCGATCAGATGGGTGTGGTATTTATCGACCTCAACCAAATATCAGCCGACAGAATGGAATTTATCGGGCTCGAGGAAGGGCTTAGAAAGGTCAATGACTTGTTTCAAAATGACCATACCCACACTTCCAAAGCAGGTGCATTTTTCAATGCTAAAAGTGTCGCCGAAGGTCTCCGAAAATCAGATTCCCCACTTAAAAATTATCTAAAATAACACCACCTATGAAACATATCTACACCCTCTTGCTATTTTTGGGCACTTGCTCCGCTATAAACGCCGCTTCTCCGATTAAGACCGAAATTAAGGGGCACTGGAATTATCCTCCTTACTCTGTTCATAACATTTATGTGGAATCCGAGGGTGCAGACGTGGAATTATTGATCAACGGCATCTCTTTTGGTCATGGGAAACAGGAGGCTGACTCTCTTTTCAGATTTGACAACGTGATTTTTCTACCCGGCGACCTCACTGCAGTAAGTTATGACGCCAATGGGAAAGAACTTAGCCGACAGACTCTAAAAACGGCAGGCAACCCGGCTCAGATGAAATTGACGGTGAACGAAAATGCAACAGGGTTCAGAGCAAACGGCGAGGACACTGCTATTATTCAATTTGAAATAACCGATTTTCAGGGAACACGCTGTGGAGCTGATGGCAGACCCGTAAGTCTTGAAATAGAAGGACCGGCAGAATGGATGGGTGCAGTTAGCCAAGACAGTAGTAAACGGGCTTCTGAAAAGACAATAAAAGTAGAGAACGGAATCAACCATGCTGTTATAAAAAGCACAAAAACTCCGGGAATAATAAAGGTTACAGCTCGGACAAAAGGTCTTGCTCCGGTGGAAGTGACCTTGAATTCGACCCCGGAGCAATAAACCTGACTCGAAGTTTCAAATGGACTGTCAGGGGCGTTGGATGGTTACAGCCATCAGACCGATCACCACGTCTCCCGATAGGGTCTCCAGTGTTAAAGACTCAAGCTCTCTACCGGGGTCGGTCGGAATATCCAAGAGGATTCCCGCTCCACCCTCGATAAAACGGTCGCCAACTCCGGTAATTCCAAGTTCATTTCCGAGCTCTCTGCTCATTCTTCCGCTTTTAAGATGCAGACGGTAGGGTGGCAGACCTCCCTCAGGTAAGGCGAAAGCATATTCATCGTTATAGAAATCAAGTTCTATCGGAGCCCAGTTATACGGATTCACAAGCGGGGTTATCTCTTCATGACCATCTCTATATCTTACGCGCAACCGACCGTTATCTATACCGCTCTGCATGTGGTTGGTCGACCCGGCCATAAGAAGATAAAGGTGGCTCCCATTTCCCGAGAGGGGAACGGTCAAACTGTCGGGATAGTTATCCCAGAGAGATGTGAACATTATATTATTCCCTTCTGCCGGGAGTAAAAATGTCAAACCCGATTCGGTCTTCAGAATTCCACCCTCATTTGTTAATAACTCCCGTAGACCGCTGTCGTCTATCTCGGCGGTTAGTGTCGGATGGCACCATTCCCCCATGCCTTGTGTGGGTAGCTGAAGTGTGGTGACTTGGGGACGTGGCGAAAGATACTCGTTACGGAAAATATCCGTAACGCAGGAATTATAACTTCCGCTGAGATCAATCGGCTCACAAAGCTCTGCCTCAATCTCCTCGAAACCGTTGGCCATGACCGGATAATTATATTCGAATTGACTCGTTTCAGGTGTCCACCATGTGAGTTCCCCGCTCTTCATCTCCCGGAATGTCACAGGTCCCTCCCTTCTCTCTTTTCCGGTGGGATGAGCTGCAACCTCCCCACTCTCAATAATCTCTATATCCAGCGTTGGTGCGGTGCCGGCATTGACCGTTATCCTAGGTAGTGAGATAGAATTTGCTTCTACCTTCCATTCTGCCAGTTTACCATTAACACTGACACTCTCAATCCCTTTCACCGGTATTGTGAGGCGTAGCTGAGATCCCTTCCCGAAACGGTTGTCTATTTTATAGTTGATTCTGTTACCATCTCGCTTGTAGGAATATGCCATGTCCGGCAGATCTATAGAAGCCTCCGTCCATTCCTGCGGAAATCCCGGAATAAGGTTCACCGTAGGCTCTTTGGCCAAAAGGTCCGGTCGGATTCCAAACAGACCTTCGGTCAAAGCCCGACTCCATACACCGATCGGGTCGGCGAAATCACGGTAACATTCACCCCGTGCTTTGTCGTAATAACTTATCTGACCGAAATTTAAAGGAGAAGCCCCGAGATACATATTGTCCATTGCCACACTTTTCATCAGATTGTAGGCCTCTTCGCTGCGTCCTGCCTGCCAATAGGCGAGAGCTGTGTGCATCACTTCCGCTATCGCAACATTATTGATGCTCCAGGAGTAGGGTTTCCAGTTGGTGGTGGATATGGTGAATAATCCATCTTCAATTCCTTCTCCCTTTACCGGAATGCGCGGTATGGCTCCGTCGATATATTTCGTAGCAGCGTATGCTTTGAAAGGGTCAGCCACTTCCGAATCTATGGCATGGTAAACAGTCCAGAGCGCAGCCGAAGGATGCAGACGTCTCAAACCCATAGCATCGCGGTTTTCCGCCCAGTGGCCACGTTCCGGAATCCATAATACGCTGTCGAGGGCTGCTGCGATTCCTTCAGCTTCCTCTTTATAAGGAGTGGAATCCTCCCCAAGCAACTCCGCAACTTGTGCTGCCAGCCTGTTAGCAAAGAGATTATAGGCCGACGAATGAGTCACGTCTCCACCGCTGTAATATAAGGCATCACTGGCCCAGATGCAGCAGTAGGCGTCGTAGAGCTTATTGTCGTCAGGGTCAAAATTTCGTTTCTCCCATTCAAGATGTCGCTTCACCACCGGAAACAATTCACGCATCGCGGTGGTATCTCCCGTTGCCCTGAAATGGCGTAGCATGGCGTCGATATATACGATGTTCATATCATAGTGGGACATCTCATCTTTCTTTCCCGGTCGACGACAGATATAACCGTTGCTATACATTGGGGTGCCCCATTTCTTCTCCGCTCTCGCGAGATTTAATGCGGAATCCTGGCGTGGATGCTCATATATAGGAGGGATATCCGTTATCTGATTGTCGGCATAAGTCTTGAAGTGAGTCAGGGCCCGTTCATGTTGTCCTGTCGCACTGCCGGCGTAGGCACCTCTCCAGCCAAGATGGGGCGTCCGCCAGCCTATGGAACCGTGCAGCCATGCCTCTCCGCTCCAAATACCGTCGGCGGCTACCGAGAGAGCTCCTGCGATCGGGTTAAGCCATGCCTCAGGAGTTTGAAACGATATTTTTCCGCTCAATTCGCTCCTCTCTCGTTCCGCTATTTGCAATAGAGAGTCGAGTGAACCCTCAGGGATTTCTCCGGGAGGGAAAAGGGCGATTATTGTCTGTTCGCCGGGTTGAAGTTCTATGTTGCCCTCGTATGATGGCATTTCGGTTATATTATAGCTTTTTGCCGGTATAATAAGTGTCAGTTTCTTTCTATCGTTTTTCCCATATTCCACAGTGACTTTATTACCCTCCACATTATATGTGTTGCCGATGCAATATTCAGGTTTTAAGTCGAAGCATGACGGGTCGTCAACTCCGAGATCACCTTCACGCGAGAATTTCTTGTCTGCCACTCCGCCGAATCTTACAGGGATAATGACAGCATGGGAATTGGTATTTTTTATAGACCATAGCGCGTAGTCCCGGCTGCGACCTACCTGAGTTTCCACGGTCACTCCCCCCTGCTCATAGTCCATTCGTCCGGGAGTATAACGTGTCAGGCAATCACCCTCCGGAAGTGATATGAGAAGATTTCCTCCCATACGAGGAAGATATATGCCGAACTCAGGATAATCCGAGCAATCCACCCGAAAACCGGAGTGGGCCCCATAAAGGCCACGGTTAAATTTTGTCTCCCCGTTTTTTGTCACGGCGGAAAGACCATCCGGAAGATAATGTTGTGCTCTCTGCTCTCCGTTGACAGTTAGAATGGATGTCAAGAGGAAGGAAATAAGGAAAAAGTCTTTTAATGATATCATAACTATGGAAAAACGTCTTTTTATTACTCAATATTGCCATTATTGTCAAATTAAAAGAGACTTTTAAGAGTTAATATATTAATTATCGTTATATTTGCATTTTAAACATAGAATCCCTGGGATCCTTGCAGGTGGAGTAGGGATAAAGGATTCAAGACTATTGATGGGGTTTAAAATTCCCCGATTTTAATATTCCTTAAGAAAAATCAACCATGAAAAGTATATTTTTTTCAGTGATTTTTACGTTATCATATCTGACGGTATTTTCACAGACAGATGCCTATCTCAAGCTTTACGATAAAAACAATAAGCATCCACGCATTGTAAGTATCACCTATCCGGGAGATGCTAACACGCGCGAGATGTACAACAGTATCTATGGCCATGGTGCTATAATAGAAAATCCCTGGGTGGCATACAGGGTTTACATGGACAACCGGCAGAGCCTGGACCTGTATGTGAAACAAACCCCTCGGCTCGAACTTGACGTGACAGGTTTCTACACCACTCCCGAGCAACTTGAGGAAGGTTACGGTTGTGATGTTCTCTGGGCAGGGCAATCTATCGGTGCCGGTTCTTTCAGAGGCTTCACTGATCAACCCGTCACTATCGACACAGTAGCCTCGCGCACCCAGACTGTTCTGAGTGATTCCTCTGTGGAGGTGGTAGATAAGGATTGGATCTTCAACGGCCATCCGATTCAGATGACTCAGACCTATTCGATGATGCCTGATAGCCGCGACCTCATTGTGGAGATTCAGCTTGAAGGTTATACCCCCGATGATATCTTCGCCACAGGGATTCAGAAACTCGAAACCGATAACGTCGGATTTATTCAACCCGATGGCATAGCGGCCTCCTGGGGTAGCAATGTGCCCGATAAAAAGCATCCCGAACTTATCGAGGAAGTGGGCCTTGCTATTCAAATCAATCCCGAAAATATCATAGAATATAGGGAAGATGAAATTAATTACTTATATTTGCTGAAACCGGACAAAAACGGAAAAATCAGATATAAGGTTATAGCCTCGGGTAATCGAGAGAAAGATGGATTCAAGGATGCCTCTTCCTGGCTCTCATATATTAAAGAGAATTATAAAAATAAATAAGATAATAACGGAAGTCTCCGGGCTTCCGAAAACCGAAAAATGAAATAGTATTATGGTAAACTTCTCACTCAAGGGTAAGGTAGCCCTCGTCACCGGTGGCGTATATGGCATCGGTTTCGCTATCGCTAAGGCTCTCCATGAAGCAGGCGCACAAATTGTCTACAACTGCAGTACACAAAAGTCTATGGATACCGGCGTTGCCAATTATAAGGAAGCCGGAATAGAGGCCAAAGGTTATCTCTGCGATGTCACCGATGAAGCTGCCGTCAAAGCTATGGTGGCCGACATAGAAAAGAATCTCGGAGGAGTAGATATCCTCGTGAATAATGCCGGCATCATCAAGCGTATACCCATGCATGAGATGGATGTGGAAGACTTCCGCAAAGTTGTAGATATCGACCTTGTGGCTCCATATATATGTGCTAAGGCTGTTATCCCCGGAATGATTAAGAAGGGACACGGTAAGATCATCAATATCTGCTCTATGATGAGTGAACTGGGCCGTGAAACTGTCTCAGCTTACGCAGCAGCCAAAGGTGGTCTGAAGATGCTGACCCGTAACATCTGTTCGGAATATGCGGAATATAATATACAGTGTAACGGTATCGGTCCGGGCTATATAGCCACTCCTCAGACTGCTCCTCTACGTGAGAAACAGCCTGACGGCAGCCGTCATCCGTTCGATCGTTTTATAATTTCCAAGACACCTGCTGCACGCTGGGGTACACCCGAGGATCTCGCCGGCCCGGCTGTGTTCCTGGCCTCCGAAGCCTCCGACTTTGTAAACGGACATATCCTTTACGTCGATGGAGGTATCCTTGCTTACATCGGCAAACAACCATCTTGAGTGTCTTCAGTTTTCAGTCTTCAGTTTTCAGTCAATACAAGCTTATGAAAACATGAGACTTTAACAAGTTAATGGTGTCGGAGCAATCTATGGATTGGGTTGAAAAGGTTTGATTATATCTCAGAGAATATTTTTATTATATTATCGTCATAATCAGTGAGACTGCCAAAATGATTGTAGACCTAATGAAATATCTGAAAACTGAAAACTGAAACAGAAAACTGACAACTAACAATTTACATGGAACAAGTATTTTCTTATATAATAGGATTGGGGGCGGCGGTGATGATGCCAATCATCTTCACCGTGCTCGGTCTTTGTATCGGTATTAAAATAGGTAAGGCCCTTATGGCCGGTCTGAAGGTTGGCGTCGGTTTCGTCGGCCTTTCTATTGTTACGGCCCTCCTTACCTCCTCTTTAGGTCCTGCTCTTAATGAAATCGTAAAACTCTACGACCTGCAACTGAAAGTGTTTGATATGGGCTGGCCGGCTGCAGCCGCTGTGGCCTATAATACTGCTGTCGGAGCTTTCATTATCCCGGTGTGTCTCGGAGTAAATCTCCTCATGCTCGTTCTGAAAACCACCCGCACAGTGAACATCGACCTCTGGAACTACTGGCATTTCGCCTTTATCGGTGCCGTGATATATTTCGCCACAGATTCCCTTGCATGGGGATTTTTCGGAGCGATTATATGCTACATTGTCACGCTCGTCATTGCCGACATGACAGCTAAGAAGTTCCAGGATTTTTATCCGGATACGGAGGGTATCTCTATCCCTCAGCCTTTCTGCGCCGGCTTCGCACCTATAGCTTATGTCATCAATAAAGGACTCGATATGATTCCCGGTATGCGTAAGCTGGATATCGACGCCGAAGGACTTAAAAAGAAATTCGGAATTCTTGGTGAACCCCTCTTTCTCGGTGTGCTCGTTGGTATCGGTATCGGATGCTTCACATGCTCGTCTTGGAATGAATTTGTAGATAAAATCCCATATATTCTGGGGCTTGGTATTAAGATGGGTGCTGTAATGGCGCTTATCCCTAGAGTGACAGCATTCTTTATCGAAGGTCTGAAACCTATTTCGGATGCCACCAGGGAACTTATAGCAAAGAAATTCAAGAATGCCGACGGTTTGAATATCGGTATGAGCCCGGCAATCGTAATCGGTCATCCCACAACTCTTGTGGTTTCCCTTCTCCTTATGCCGGTCACTTTGATTCTTGCCGTTATCCTGCCCGGAAATCAATTCCTCCCATTAGCTTCGCTGGCAGGTATGTTCTATGTGTTTGTGCTGATTCTTCCTTACACCAACGGTAACGTAGTTAAATCTTTTATTGTGGGTGTTATAATCATAATCGGAGGTCTGTATATGGTTACCAGCATAGCGCCGGCTTTCACCCTCGCAGCCGACGATGTATACCAGATAACAGGCGACGGTTCTGTAGCAATTCCGGAAGGATTCCAGGCAGGCGCCCTCGACTTTGCTTCATCTCCTCTCAGCTTCGCACTATATCATCTCACTGTTTATCTTAAGGAGATCGGTGCAGGAATTATTATACTTCTCACATGCGTCCTGATGTGGTGGAACCGTGTACTGATTATCAGGAATCAGAAAAAGATGATCGAAAAAGGAGCCACCACTCTGCAGACTATGGAGTAATTCCTGTCTCGGAGAGGCTGACTAACCTTGAGTTAAAAAACTTCAATACAATAAGAAATGAAAAAATTAATTTTTGCTGCTATGGCTACTTTAGCAATGACCGGCGCATCAGCACAGACCACTTATACTATCCAGCGTGCGTGCCATCCGGAAGATGTGAAGGAATATTCCACAGATCAGCTTCGTGCGCGTTTCATGATGCCTAACGTGATTGAAGCCAACAAGGTGAATCTAACCTATTCAATGTACGACCGTCTGATATTTGGAGGAGTGATGCCTGTGGGACAGACCATCAAACTTGAAACCATCGATCCCCTAAAGGCAGATTATTTTCTGCAGAGAAGGGAATTGGGTGCAATCAATATTGGCGGACCCGGCATTATTTCTGTCGATGGCAAAGATTATGAATTGAATTTTAAAGATGCACTATATGTGGGTTGTGGCAATAAGGAAGTGACTTTCCGATCAAAGGATGATTCAAATCCGGCAAAGTTCTATATTAATTCCACCACGGCCCATAAGCATTATAAGACTCAGTTGATCACAATTGACGGTCGCAAAGGTTCCATCAAAGCCAACAGTTTCCACGCCGGAAGCATGGAAGAGAGCAACGACCGTGTCATCAATCAGCTGATTGTAAATAATGTTTTGGAAGAGGGCCCATGCCAGCTTCAGATGGGTCTTACAGAGCTTATGCCCGGTTCTGTATGGAACACTATGCCGGCTCATACCCACGATCGTCGAGTAGAGGCTTATTTCTATTTCAATGTCCCCGAAGGTAACGCTATTTGTCACCTTATGGGTGAACCCCAGGAAGAGAGAGTGGTTTGGCTCCATAACGAACAAGCTATCATGAGTCCCGAATGGAGTATACATGCAGCAGCCGGAACATCTAACTATATGTTCATCTGGGGTATGGGAGGTGAAAACCTCGACTACAGCGACATGGACAAATTCCCTTACACCGACATGCGTTAACCATTGACTAAGGGATCGCTCCGGAGGAGTAGGATCACCGCGGCAAAAGTTAATTACGATTGACTAAGGGATCACTCCGGAGGAGTAATGTCACCGCGAAGCGTAGACTAAATTAACCCTCGACAAGGGAGCGAAGCGACTGCAGTCGGGGGGATAAACAACCACTAAAAACTGCAACCCCGGAGGGGTTGATTATCTGAAATTTCTATTAAAACTATAAACAACATTTAACCAACTAAACAACTATAACCACCATGAGCAAAGTAATAACTCTTGGAGAAATCATGCTCCGACTCTCCCCGGAGGGATGCTACAGATTTGTAGAAGTAGACAAATTCAATGTAATTTGGGGTGGCGGCGAGGCTAACGTCGCTGTAAGCTGCGCCAACTATGGCCACGATGCTTATTTTGTAAGCAAACTCCCCAAACATGAAATCGGGCAGGCTGCCGTTAACGCACTCCGTCGTTATGGCGTGCATGTAGACCATATTGCAAGAGGTGGCGACAGAGTAGGTATCTACTATTGTGAGACCGGTGCTTCAATGCGACCCTCAAAGGTGATTTACGACCGCGCAAATTCTGCCATTGCCGAGGCTGATCCTTCAGATTTCGATTTCGACAAGATTATGGAAGGTGCAGACTGGTTCCATTGGAGCGGTATCACTCCCGCTATTTCCGATAAGGCTGCCGAACTGACGAGACTTGCTTGCGAGGCTGCTAAAAGACATGGCGTGACTGTTTCTGTTGACCTTAACTTCCGCAAGAAACTCTGGACAAGTGAGAAGGCCATCTCTATCATGAAGCCGTTGATGAAATATGTGGATGTATGTATCGGCAACGAAGAGGATGCTGAACTTTGCCTCGGCTTCAAACCGGATGCTGATGTAGAAGGAGGTAACACCGATGCTGAAGGCTATAAGGGTATATTCCAGCAGATGATGAAGGAATTCGGATTCAAATATGTGGTTTCTACCCTCCGTGAATCCTTCTCTGCTACCCATAATGGCTGGAAAGCTATGATCTATGATGGTAAGGAATTCTATCAGAGCAAACGCTACGATATCAACCCGATTATCGACCGCGTAGGTGGTGGTGACTCTTTCTCCGGAGGTCTTATCCACGGTCTACTCACTATGCCGACTCAGGGCGAGGCTCTCGAATTCGCTGTGGCTGCATCTGCCCTCAAACAGACAATCCCAGGTGACTTCAACCTTGTATCAGCTGAAGAGGTGAAAGCTCTTGCCGGCGGTTCTGCCAACGGTCGTGTTCAACGTTAATCCTCCGCTACTACATAACATTAAAAACAAAAACAACAGCTAACAATGGCTAAATTCAATAAATTACAAGTCCTCAACAAGATGGAGGAGGCTCCAATGGTCCCCGTTTTCTATCACAAGGATGTTGAGACCGCTAAAAAAGTGGTGAAAGCTTGCTACGAGGGTGGCGTCAGGGCTTTCGAGTTTACTAACCGTGGCGATTTTGCACATGAGGTTTTCGCCGAAGTAGTGAAATTTGCTGCAGCAGAATGTCCCGAGATGGCTATGGGCGTTGGTTCTATAGTAGATCCCGCTGCTGCTTCTCTTTACATGCAGCTTGGTGCTTGCTTCGTGGTAGGTCCTCTCTTCAATCCTGAAGTGGCTAAGACATGCAACCGTCGTCAAGTTCCTTATATTCCCGGTTGCGGCACAGTTTCCGAAATCGGTTTCGCTCAGGAAGTTGGATGCGAAGTTTGCAAAGTGTTCCCCGGAGACGTGCTCGGCCCCAAATTCGTCAAAGGTCTCCTTGCCCCGATGCCTTGGAGCAAACTTATGGTTACCGGTGGCGTAGAACCGACTCAGGAAAATATCACTTCCTGGTTCAAGGCCGGAGTGGCTTGCGTCGGTATGGGCAGCAAGCTCTTCCCGAAGGATAAAGTGGAAGCCGGCGACTGGGCTTTCATCACAGCTAAATGCAAAGAAGCTTTATCATACTGCTAATCAATCTTATTTTATATAATGGCTCCGTCCGAAATCATCCCTTGATTTGCGGGCGGAGTCTAAATTATTAACTTACGAAAGCTAAGTAAACCATTCAAACCATGATTAGACTTTTATTTGCTATTATTGGTATTTCCGCGGCCCTTTTCCCGATTAATGCCAACGACAAGGCAATCTCTGTTAAAGCGGCAGCCAAACAAAAAGCCGATTCAATCGTGCAGTTACTTACTCTCGACGAGAAGATCGGCCTTATGATGGACCGCTCCAAACCGGTTCCGCGTCTCGGTATCCCCGAATACAACTGGTGGAACGAGGCTCTACATGGGGTTGGACGTGCCGGTGTCGCTACAGTTTTCCCACAGGCTATAGCTATGGGTGCTACTTTCGACCCGGTCCTTATCCGGGAGACATTCGATATTATCAGTGATGAGGCTCGTGCCAAATACAACGAATTCCGGAAAAGCGGAGACCACGGTCGCTACAAAGGCTTGACTTTCTGGACCCCTAATATCAATATATTCCGTGATCCAAGATGGGGGAGAGGTCAGGAAACTTATGGTGAAGACCCATATCTGACCACTCAACTCGGTCTGGCGGCTGTAGCCGGTTTGCAGGGTGATGACCCTGAGGGTCTATTAAAAACGATGGCTTGCGCTAAACATTTCGCAGTGCATAGTGGGCCGGAATGGAACCGACATAGTTTCGATGCTAAGGATGTGCCCGCTGAATATCTTTGGGGAACTTACCTCCCCGCATTTGAAGAACTTGTGAATGCCGGTGTGGGCCAGGTGATGTGTGCTTACAACCGTTTTGACGGAGAACCCTGCTGCGGTAACACCAGACTCCTGCAACATATCCTGCGTGAAATGTGGGATTTCGACGGTATAATAGTCTCGGATTGCTCTGCGATACGGGATTTCTATAAACCCGGCAACCATGAAACTCACAAGGATGCTGCCGAGGCAAGTTCCGTTGCTGTCGTTTCCGGCACTAACCTCGAGTGCGGTAGTGAATACTCCAATCTAAAAGAAGGTATCGAACGTGGTTTGGTCACTGAAGAGGATATTAATGCCAGTGTCGCCAGATTGCTCGCTGCCCGTTTTCAGTTAGGCGAGTTAGGTGAAGATGCTGTCACCCCTTGGGACTCACTTCCCGGTTCAGTGGTAGATAGCCCGCTTCATCGGCAGAAAGCCCTCGATGTGGCCCGTAAGTCAATGGTGCTTCTTAAAAACAACGGTATTCTTCCTCTCTCCACAAATGATAAATCCATCATTGTGATGGGCCCGAATGCAGCTGACACAGTGATGCAATGGGGTAATTATTCCGGAACACCCTCCCACACTATTTCCATTCTCGATGGTATCCGTTCCAAGATTAATTCTGTTAAATATGCGCAAGGAACCTCACATGTGGTAAATGAGGGTGAACTACCGGAAGTGGATCTCACGGGAGTGGAGACAGTCATTTTTGTAAGCGGTATTTCCCCTAAACTTGAGGGCGAGGAGATGAAAGTGAATCTACCCGGATTTAGAAGGGGCGACCGGGAAACTATAGAATTGCCGGAAGTTCAAAGAGAGTATCTTAAAAAACTGAAAGCTCAGGGCAAGAAAATCGTACTTGTCAATTGTTCCGGTTCAGCAATGGGCCTCGCTCCCGAAGATGCCATCTGTGATGCCATCCTCCAGGCATGGTATCCCGGACAGGAGGGTGGACAGGCTGTTGCTGATGTGCTTTTTGGTGATTATAATCCGGCCGGCCGTTTACCCGTCACTTTCTATCGTGACGACAGTCAGCTACCCGATTTTGAGGATTATAATATGGCGGGAAGAACCTATAGATATATGAAAGAAAAACCACTCTATCCTTTTGGCTACGGATTGAGCTACTCCGATTTCAGCTATGGCTCTCCCAAACTTCAGGAAACAGCAGAAATTGGCAGTAAGATTCCATTCATTGTTAATGTCTCCAACGACAGCAACACCGATGGTGAGGAAGTGGTGCAGCTATATATCAGAAAGAAAGATGATCCGGGCTCGATCAACAAGACTTTAAGGGCTTTCAAGAGAGTGGAAATTCCGGCAAACTCATCTATAGATGTGGAATTCATTCTCGATGAAGACTCTTTTAAGACTTACGATCCGGTAAATGAGGAGATGGCCACAACTCCCGGTGAATATATAATCTATTATGGCGGTTCCTCATCAACCCCCAACTCAAAAACCGTGAAGTTACTTTAGGAAGTTAGTGGCGCGGCGTTCCGCTTGGATTTTGCAAAACAACCAGCAGCAAGCGATAATCCACTCGTCGTGCCACAAAGCTGCATCTTCCTCTCTAAATCAGAAATTTTATGATTTTTTTTGTCAATTTAAAAAGATTGATTAGATTTGCATCTGTAAACCACTAAAAGTAACACTTAAAATCTGACACCAACATCATTATAAAAAGCATAAAGCTAATATTTTACAAGCCACTAAACAAATATCTAATCATACACACATGAATCATGACCTTAATTAATCTAACACGAAAAAGACAGGGATCAGGAACTGTCTCTTCACTGAGAAAAAGGTTTCTGAGTTTGATCGCCCTCTTTGTGGCGCTGCCTGTGTTTGCCCAGAATATCGATGTCACGGGCACGGTATTCGATAAAAGCGGCGAACCACTTATCGGCGTTACCGTAATGGTTGAAGGCTCAGCAAATGGTGCTGCAACAGACATCGACGGTAACTATTCATTGAGAATGGTGCCCTCAAAAGGCAAACTCGTTTTCTCCTACATCGGTTACAACACGGTTGAGGTAGAAGTAAAAGGGCGCACCAAAATCGATGTGACCATGGATGAAAACTCCAAAGCTCTTGACGAGTTGGTTGTTGTCGGTTATGGACAGATCAAGAAATCTGACCTAACCGGTTCTGTATCAACAATCGATGCTCAGGCAATCAACGCCAAGGGTTCGGCGTCAGTGCTCGAAAGTCTCCAGGGTTCTGTCCCCGGTGTAAACATCACCAAGCAGACCGGACGTACTAACGGTAACATTTCTATTGAAATCCGTGGTAAGTCTTCAATTAACTCTAACGTTACTCCGCTTTATGTGGTTGACGGTGTTGAGACCAACGACATCTCATTCCTGAATCCTCAGGATATCGAACGCGTTGACATTCTCAAGGATGCATCTTCAACAGCCATCTACGGTTCTCGTGCAACCGCCGGTGTTGTGATGGTGACAACTAAGAGTGGGGCAGGTGCTCACAAAGGTGCCCAGGCCACTATCTCTTATGACGGTTACTATGGTATCAGCCATGCCACTCGCATGCCTCAATTTA